>CAYWGY010000024.1:0-19103 GCA_964458055.1 uncultured Acidimicrobiaceae bacterium
TACAACCGCTCACTCCTATCTGCTGTTCTTCACAAACAGGGGAGTGGTCCACCGGTTGAGAGCCCACGAGATTCCCCGCCAGTCCCGAACGGGCAAGGGGATAATGGTGCATGCCGTCCTACCCATGGAGCCGGAAGAGCGCATCCAGGCGATAATCGACACCAGGGACTACGAAACGGTGAAATACCTGGTGATGGCCACAGCCGGGGGAATGGTCAAGAAGACCGAACTCAAGGCTTATGACTCGACCTACAAGACGCTCCGAGCCATCAACCTGTCTCCCGGTGACGAATTGGTGGCGGTGCGGCCCACCAACGGGCAGAACGACGTGCTGCTGTTCACGAAGCAGGCGAGGGGATTGCGTTTCGCCGAGGGCGACATCCGTCCCACCGGAAGGGCCACCAGGGGTGTGATAGGGATGCGTCTCATCGAGGGAGACAGTGTGGTGGGGGCCTGTTCGGACATGGAGGGCGACGAGGTTTTGCTGGTCACCTCCAAGGGCTTCGCCAAGCGCACCAAGATGAAGCTCTTCCTGCCTCAGGGCAGCGACCAGCCGAGAAAGAGGGGCGGGCAGGGCGTGATTGCCATCAAGCTGGCCAAAGTGAGGGGAGTTCTCGTGGGAGCCCGCGCCGTCGGCCCCGAAACCGAGGTGATGCTCATTTCCGAGCGTGGGATCGCCATCCGGACCTCCGTATCGTCGGTCAGCGTCCAGGCCCGGTACGCCACCGGAGTGAAAGTCATGCAGGTGGGTGAGGACGAGACTCTGTCCGCCTTCGAGATAGTTCCCGCAGAAAATGGGAGCTGATCGACCGTCCGAACTTGACGGCAGTCCCGGGTTAGTGTTCTAGTGGTGTTGGACAGCCAACCCACCTACTCTGTTCACCGGGTCCGGAGGATCGTGCGTCGGGTGGATCCCTGGACGGTTCTCAAGGTCGCCTTCATCATTTACATGGTGGCGGCATTCGCCTTCATCCTGGCCTCGGTGATGTTCTGGGAGGTGGTGGAAAGGTCGGGTATTCCCCAGAAGATCACCGACTTTCTGATCCAGATCACACTACTGGATGAGGGAGAGGCCCCCTTCTCGAACACCGAACAGTTCATCCGGCTCTCGGCGATCCTGGCAGTGGCTTGGGCGGTGCTCTCGTGTGCCTTGACCACCCTGGCCGCAGTGATGTACAACCTGGTAGCGGATGTGGTGGGAGGCATCGAGGTGGTGCTGTTGGAGGAGAACGTGGTGCCGGTGGTGGTCGCCTCGCCCTCCGCCGAGCACGCTGGGCCGGCGCTGGGGCCCGGGCAAGCCGCCGGCAGGGCTTCCTCGGAGGAACCGACCCGGGTGGTTCACGGGGATGACCCGACCATGGTGGTGGAGACGCAGTGACCCGCTGGAGGGGGTGGGGTGGGCCCACCTGGATTTGAACCAGGGACCTCATCCTTATCAGGGATGCGCTCTAACCAACCTGAGCTATGAGCCCTAAAAGTGAACCCGCCTTATCTTATCGCGGTTGACACCGTGCAGGATCCGGATTTGACCGGTGCTTTTGCAACTCCGTTGATCAGAGCACGGGATTCGGGAGGTACCGTTAAGCGTTCGGTAGCGGAGTCAGGTGAAGATGAGTGTCCTATCGAATAGACAGGTAGCACCAAAGGCCACACCGCCTCCGCCATCGGTCGCGACCGCGCTCCTTCCGGAGTTCTGAGATGGTCCGACAGGCGGGGACGGTGGTGGTGGGCGCGGGCATAGCAGGCGTCGCTAGCTGCTATGAACTGGCGGTGGTACACGGTGTGGAGAGCGTGATCGTGGTTGATCCCCGTCCCCCGCTATCCCTCACCTCGGACAAGTCATCGGAGTGCTATCGGAACTTCTTTCCGAACCGGCCGATGGTCGAGCTGACCAATCGCTCCATTGACATACTGGAGGCCATGAAGGAGGAGACAAACGACTTCTTCAACATGTCCAGGAGGGGATACCTCTTTGTCACGGGCGATCCCCACCAATTGGAGTCTCTGACGGAGGCCGCTCGGACCAGCGCCGGATTCGGTGCCGGTCCGGTCCGAATGGCGGGCCATGCCGGATCCTCCGAGGATGACACCGGGTTCGATGTCTACCAGGCTCCCGGGGCCCTCCTGGAACGGTTCCCATACCTGAGCGAGGGAGCACTCGGTGCGGTGCACGTCCGTCGAGCCGGCTGGTTGAGCGCCCAGCAACTGGGGGCCTGGATGCTGGAGGCGGCGAGAAGCCACGGGGCGACGATCGTGGTCGATGAGGTGGTTGACGTCGCGGTCGTGCGCGGGAGAGTCGCCGGCGTGGTCCTCAGATCGGGCGAGCGAATCTCGACGCCGGTCGTAGTCAACGCGGCCGGGCCGATGTCGCAGCAAGTGGGCCATTTGGCGGGGGTTGAAATACCTCTCCGCGCATCGGCTCACCACAAGGTGTCGTTCAGGGACCACCTCGGGGTGTTTCCTCGCGATGCTCCCATGCTCCTGTGGACCGATCCCGTAACCATCGACTGGAGTGACGAGGAGAGGACCGCTCTCTCGGCGGAGGGGCATGACGAGTTGTTACGCGAGATAACGACTCCGGTTTTCGGCCGGCCGGAGGGAGGGACGGAGTCCCCGTTCTTCGAGGCCCTGTGGAACTACCGGCCGGTGGTTCGAGAGAGACCTTCCTGGCCGATGCCCGATCCGGGACCGGTGTTCCCGGAAGCGGTCATGCGGGGAATGGCCTCCATGCTGTCTTCGCTGGAGCGGTACCGTGATCATCTTCCCTACTCGGTGGTCGACGGCGGCTACGCCATGATGACTCCCGAGAATCTTCCCTTGATCGGGCCGGCCGGTCCTGAAGGGTTCCATCTCGTCACGGGGATGGCCGGGTACGGGGTGATGATCTGCACGGGAGCGGCCGAACTGGTCGGTTGTCATGTGACCGGAAGCGCCCTGCCCGGATATGCGGACAGGTTTCTCCTCGGTCGCTACGAAGAACCCGGGTATCTGTCCTCCCAAAACCTGGCGGACACCGGCGAGTTGGGCAGGAAGGGAGCCAGGCGCTCATCGACCTGACGCCGACTTGCCCGGGTCGACCAGGTTGGTCCGAACGCCACTCCATGGGGGGCCTCAGGCGGAGCGTCGGCAAGGCCATTAGGAGCCGATGGTGAGCACAAGCATCAAGGTTGACGGGGCACTGTACCTCGTAACGGTCGACGAGACCAGGAGGATCATCCGGGACGGGACGGTGGTGGTCCGGAATGGGCGGATAACCCACGTCGGCAAGGCCGATGATCTCCGCCATGTGATAACGGATCGGGTCATCGACGCCACCGACATGGTCGTGACGCCGGGGTTCCTCAATGGTCACATGCACATCAGCTATGCCCACGCCGTCCGCGGCGTCTTTCCCGACGACGTTGCCGACCGGTTGAAACACGTCTTTGCCATGCAATCGGTGATGACCGAGGAGGAGGAACACCTGACCACCCTGATGGGGTTGGCGGAACTGCTGCGCACGGGAACCACCACTTTGGTGGATCCGGGCACGACCAAATACCCGGAGGCGTGCCTGGCTGCCTACGAACAAGCCGGATGCCGGGTGGTGATCGGCGAGCAGGTCCAGGATCTGGAGAACCGGCTGGGTCTTCCCGTTTACGAGACCGTTGACGCACTCGAGCGCGTGGAGACCTCGGTCGCCCGTCTCGATGGACGTCTATCGGGACGCATGCGCAGTTGGGCCATGCCGTTTTCCCTTGATACCTGTAGCCCCGAGTTGCTGGTCGGCGCCAAGCGGATTGCCGACGAACACGGCACTGCCTTGACACTCCATCACTCCGGTGGTGGCAAGGGGTCGGATCCGGCGCCGACAGAGCGATTGGCCGAACTCGGGATACTCGCTCCCAACGTGGTCCTCTCCCATTGCATGGACCTGACTTCACGAGAGATAGAAATCGTCGCCGATGCCGGCGCCTCGGTGGTGGTCTGTCCCAGCACGGTGATGAAAGCCGGAGGCAACACCGGCAGAGGAGGCCGGCTGCCCGAGTTCCTGAGCGCCGGCATACCGGTGGCCATTGGAGCCGACTCCGCAAACAGCTCCAACTTCCTGGACATGGTGCGTTGCATGCATCTCGCAGCAACCGTGTACAAGGACGTTCGAGGAGACAGGAGCCTGATACCGGCGGAGACGGCACTCGAGTTGGCTACGCGAACCGGCGCCGCCGCGCTGGCGTCGGGTGGATCCCTGGGTGCTATCGAGGTGGATCGGAGGGGCGATCTGGTCCTGTTCGACACCCGCCGTCCGGATTGGCGGTCATTGGGTGACCCTGTGCGGAACCTGGTGTATTCGAGTACAGGCGATTCGGTCGACACGGTGATAGTAGACGGCAGGGTGGTGGTGGAGGGGGGCGCACCATGCTTCATCGATGACCTTTGGGGGCTCATCCAAGAGGTCGAGGAGATCGGCAGGAGGGTGCGAAGCGTTACCGGCACGGCGTTTCCTTCGAGATGGCCGATCATCTAGGGTCTGTCCCGCCGAAGTTGGTGCAAATTGGGGCCGACGGCGTGGCGGCGATGAAGAAGGAATCGTCGCCGTCACCAGGTAGCGCGGAGAAGCCTTTGGAACTAGACCGGCCCGGCGCGTTATCCTCGGTTTCCTACAGGGGGACGTAGCTCAGCCTGGAAGAGCACCTGCTTTGCAAGCAGGGGGTCGTGGGTTCAAGTCCCATCGTCTCCACTGGCTCTTGGCGAACTGATCTTGAGAGGAGCGAAGAAGAATGAAATCCGCAGTAATCGTTGACGCGGTCCGCACCCCGGCGGGCAGACGCAAGGGAAAGCTCTCCGGCATCCACCCGGTTGACCTGGGAGCCATTCCCCTCGCCGCTCTCATGGAACGCAACGACCTGGATCCCGGCCTGGTGGAAGATGTCATCATGGGCTGTGTCAGCCAGACCGGCGAACAGGGTCTCAACGTAGCCCGCAACGCCGCGCTGGCCGCGGGGTTTCCCGAGGATGTGGTGGGCGTGACCATCGATCGCCAATGCGGTTCCTCCCAGCAAGCCGCCCATTTCGCCGCACAGGGAGTGATGGCCGGCGCCTACGACGTCGTGATCGCCGCGGGCGTGGAGTCGATGACCCGGGTTCCCATGGGAATCACGGCCCAGGGCCCCGGTATGCCCTTCGGGCCGCGGATGATGGAACGCTACGCCAACAACCTGGTGCCCCAGGGCATTTCTGCCGAGATGATCGTGGAGAAGTGGGGATTGAGCCGCCAGGAACTAGACCAGATCTCGCTGCTCTCCCATCAGCGGGCGAAGCAGGCTACCGATGAGGGCCGCTTCCGGTCTCAGATCGTGCCGGTCAACGTGACAGTGAACGGCAACCGGGAGACCATGACCGCCGATGAAGGCATCCGGCCCACCACCAGCATGGAGGCCCTCGCAGGACTACCGCCCGCGTTCAAGGCCGACGGAAAGGTGACCGCCGGGAATTCCTCACAGATCTCCGACGGCGCTGCGGCGCTCTTGATCATGAGCGAGGAGAGGGCGTCCCAACTCGGCCTGGCTCCGATGGCGCGGTTCGTCTCCTTCGCCATGGCGGGAGTGGATCCGGTGATCATGCTGACAGGCCCGATTCCGGCAACCTCCAGGGTGCTGGGGCGCGCCGGATTGAACATCGATGACATTGGCCTGTTCGAGATCAACGAGGCCTTCGCTTCAGTGGTGGCGGCCTGGCGGGCCGAGCATGGCGGCAGCGACGTGGAAGGCTTGTGGGAACGGACCAACGTCAACGGCGGCGCTGTGGCCCTGGGGCATCCTCTCGGCGCCTCGGGGGCCAGGCTGATGACCACCCTGGTGCACGAGATGGTCCGGACCGGTACCCGCTACGGGTTGCAATCGATGTGTGAGGGCGGGGGAATGGCCAACGCCACCATTATCGAGAAAATCTGAGAAAGCCGGGTCCCGGGCACCGTTGATAAGCCTGTTCAACCTGGGCATCGCCCTCCTGATCGGGGTGGTGGTGTGGAGACTGTGCATCTGGATTCTGCGAGCCTTGGTGGCGGCGCCGGCGGAGCCCGACCCCGAGATGGTCGTGGAAGCCGTTCAGGACTACCGGTGCAGCCTGTGCGGGACGGAACTCACCGTGAGGGTGGCCAGCCTGTCGGAGACCTCGGCGCCACGCCACTGCCGCGAGGAGATGGTGGCCGTGTGGCGACCGGAAAGGTAGGGCGCTAGCGGTACCCGGTGGTCATGAGAAACCCGGCTGCGATGAGGACGAGGCCGCCCACCAGCCAGAGTTGATCAAGACCCAGGACAAAGCGCAACAGGACCAGTACCAGCCCGACTCCCATCAATGCGGCCATGGTCACGACGTACCACCGCGGCGATGGGGTTGCGGCCTTTACCGGATTGCGGGGTGGAGTGGGTTGACGGGTCCTGGCCCCTTTGCGTTTCTTCGAGACTGGCATGATTCCATCCTAGGGTAGCGCCCGGGTGTCACCCACTTGCACCGCCGGGCGTGCAGGCGGCCCGGGGACACCGTTGGTAATCTGCCGGGAGGATGAGGGTCCTCATTCTCGACAATTACGATTCCTTCACTTTCAACCTGGCTCAGTACTGCGGGGAGTTGGGCGCCGAACCGCTGGTGGTGAGAAGCGACGTGACACCGGCGGAGCAGGCCCTGGCGTGGAACGTGGACCGTCTGCTGATCTCTCCGGGTCCGGGACGCCCGGAGAACGCCGGGTTCTCGATCAACTATGTGCGGGCTTTCGGGCCTACCGTGCCGACCCTGGGAGTGTGCCTCGGCCATCAGGCTGTGGCGGTAGCCTTCGGCGGCGAGGTGGGTCCGGCGCCCGAGCCTCGCCATGGCAAGACTTCTCCCATCCGCCACGACGACAGGGGGGTGTTCCAAGACTGCGAGAACCCCTTCACGGCAACCAGGTATCACTCCCTGGCCATCACCGCCGTACCCTCCGAACTCGAGCCGTGCGCGTGGAGCGAGGACGGCGTCATACAGGGAGTCAGACATCGCTTCCTGCCCGTGACCGGCGTCCAGTTCCATCCCGAGAGCATCCTGACTGCCGAGGGGAAGCGATTGCTGGCCAACTTTCTGGACGAGGGCTTCGCGCAGAAATGAGAATGGCCGCCGCTTGGTATGATCTTGATGCGGTGTCTGCAAACGCCGGAGGTGGCATGTGCCGATAGCTAGTCCTTCCCAGTATCTTGAAATGCTGGATGCCGCCACGGCCGGAGGCTATGCCTACCCGGCAATCAACGTCACATCCAGCGAGACGCTCAATGCTGCTCTGGCTGGATTCGCAGAAGCCGGCTCCGATGGGATCATCCAGGTTTCCACCAGTGGGGGCCAGTTTCTCTCCGGCGCCGTGGGTGATATGGCGCTGGGAGCCCAGGCACTGGCGGAGTTCGCCCACTCGGTGGCGGGTCGGTATCCCATGCTGATCGCACTCCACACAGATCACTGCCAGCCCGACAAGGTTGAAGCTCTCATAAGACCGCTGCTGGCCGAGAGCGCCCGGCGGCGGGCCAAGGGTTTGGGGCCCCTGTTCCAGAGCCACATGCTGGACGCCTCTGCCCTGCCGTTGGATGAGAACCTGGCACTGGCTTCCCGGTTGTTGGACGAGTGCGCCTCCCAGGAGGTATTGCTGGAACTGGAGATCGGAATTGTGGGAGGCGTCGAGGACACGATGGACCACACCAACGTGGATCGCCGGAAGCTCTACACCACCCCCGAGGACATGGTGGCGGTGGCGGAGCGGCTTGGCGTGGGAGAGCGGGGCCATTACCTCTTGGCGGCAGTGTTCGGGAATGTGCACGGCGTCTACAAACCAGGGAAGGTGGAACTGCGACCCGGCATCCTCCGGGACGGTCAGCAAGCCACCGAGCAGCGCTTCGGCTATCGCCATTACCTGGTCTTCCACGGCGGCAGCGGGTCGAGCCTGGAGGATATCCGGGAGACGGTGGGCTATGGTGTGGTGAAGATGAACATAGACACCGACACCCAATACTCCCTGACGCGGGCGGTGGCCGACCACATCTTCAGCAACTACTCGGGGGTGCTCAAGATAGACGGGGAAGTGGGCAACAAAAAGGTGTACGACCCCCGTTCCTACATGAGGAAGGCCCAGCAGTCCATGGCCGATCGGGTGGTGCGGGCCTGTGGCGAGCTGGGGTCTGCCGGGCGGTCGATCCTTGGTTAGCAGGCATTCGTGCTGAGAGAACCACTCCACGAGACCTGGATCGACTCCAACCGGTTCGTTCCCAGCGTGTTCGTCCGGCCAATCCAGAAGTTCATGCAGGTCGAAGCCTCCACGGGAGCCCTGTTGCTGTTGATGTCGGCTGTTGCCATGATCTGGGCAAACTCGCCCTGGTCGGACGGCTACTTCGCTCTGTGGCAAACGCATGTTGAGGTGGCGGTGGGCCCGGTGCACCTCTCCCAGAGTCTTCAGGTCTTTGTCAACGATGCCCTCATGGCGATCTTCTTCTTCGTCGTGGGCTTGGAGATTAAGCGCGAGTTGGTGCTGGGGAGATTGCGGGATCCCAAAGAGGCGGCACTGCCGGTGATGGCGGCGGCGGGCGGGATGATGGCTCCTGCGTTGGTGTACGTGGTCCTGGTGATGGGAGAGGGCGGAGAGGCGCTGAACGGTTGGGCCGTACCTGCAGCCACCGATATCGCTTTCTCCGTGGGGGTGCTCTCTCTCTTGGGCAAGCGGGTACCGCCGGGTGCCAAGCTCTTTCTGTTGGCACTGGCCATCGCCGACGACATCGGAGTAATCGCCATCATCGCCCTTTTCTATGCGGACAAACTTCGTTGGGAGTGGTTGACCTGGGGCATAATCACCTTGGTGGTGATTGCCATCGCTGGCCGAGTGGGGATCCGGGCCCGGACCTTCTATGTCCCGGCAGCGTTGGTCGCATGGTTCTTTATCCACGAATCCGGGGTGCACCCTACCTTGGCCGGAGTTGCGCTGGCGTTCATAACCCCGGCCCGTCCCATGTATTCGGCGGAAGAACTCTATGAAAAGGGACAGAGGATCCTCAACTCGTTCCCCCGGCACATAGCCACGTACCACCAGCGGGAAGAAGCCGACCACCAGATAATGACCCTGGCGGAAGTGGCGCGGGAGTCGGTGGCGCCGCTGGCCCGGAACGAACACCGGCTCCTGGCATGGAGTTCGTTCCTGGTGCTTCCCATCTTTGCTCTGGCCAATGCGGGGGTACGCCTCGGGGATGACATCAGCCAACTGCTTGAGCCGGTTGCCATGGGAACGGCGTTGGGGTTACTTGTGGGCAAGACCGTGGGAATCACGGCCTTCACCTTGCTGGCGGTGAAGCTGGGGTGGGGCAGGCTGCCCAAGGGCGTGGGTGGTCGGGACGTGGTGGGTTTGGCGGCCGTGGCAGGTATCGGGTTCACCGTGGCGATCTTCGTGTCCGGCTTGGCGTTCGTAGACACTGCCTTGACCGACCAGGCGAAACTCGGCATCCTCGCAGGATCGTTGCTGGCGGGGCTGCTGGGCTACTTCCTGCTCAGGCTAGGTAGGGGTCCCGGCGCCTCCGCCGGAGCTGCGGACTAGAGGGCGGAACCGAAGGGCCGAGCACCAGCGGCAATTACGTCAGCCCTAACGCCGAATGGGCTCAAGGAACAACTCGCACGAAGGGGCACAGATCCATACACTCCAGACAACCTGTTGCACCGGTCCTCTGGACGCCGTTTGTTAATCACAGAGACATTCGCTTTCGGGTAACAATCAAATCATCCTGTTATCATCAATGCGCGGGCTGGTGTGTTTGGCACCGCCTAGGACATCCCAGATCCTGATATGTGAAGTCGTGCTCGGAGTACGGGCCTTATGTAGGAACCCTTGAAGGAGGAGCCCATGAGAAAGACACTAATAGCCTTGGTCGCACTGACCCTGATCTTGGCGGCGTGTGGCGACGCCGAAGAGACGACCACCACGGCAGCGGACGCCCAACCGCCGGAAACGGTTGTCGTCGAAGTTGAAGTTCCTGCGGAAACCGTAGACGTGTTGGATCAGGTTATTGCCCGGGGCGAGTTGAACTGCGGAGTCAACGAGACCATCCCAGGTTTCGGCTATAAAGACGCGGCGGGTGTTTTCACCGGCTTTGATGTGGACCTGTGCCGGGCAGTGGCCGCTGCCATCGTGGGTGATAGCGAAGCCGTCGCATTCGAGGCACTGACCGCTGCCGCCCGCTTCGAGGCGGTGAACTCGGGGCTGGTTGACCTTCTGGTCCGTAATACAACCTGGACGCAAAGCCGAGACACCGACTTGGGTCTCGACTTCGGACCCACGACCTACTACGACGGCCAGCAGTTGATGGCCAGAGGGGCTGACGGGTTCAACTCGGCGTCAACGCTGGACGAGATTGAGGGCGCCACGGTGTGCGCCATTGCCGGCACCACCACCGAGAAGAACATGACCGAGGCCGCCGCCGCCATGGGGGTGGACATCACGCTGAGCACTTTCGAGGACTTCAATGTCGTGGTGGAAGGCTTCAAGTCAGGCGCTTGCGATGTGGTAACGAGCGACGGGTCGACCCTGGTTTCCCGCAAGGCCACCGAGGGCGACGCAGGTGAGGACTGGGTGATCTTCCCGTCTGTTCCCATTTCCAAGGAGCCCCTCGGGCCCAGTTGGATCCAGAACCAATCTCGCTTCGGCGATGTGGTCAACTGGACGGTCTTCGCCCTGCTGATTGCCGAAGAGAAGGGCATCACATCCTCAAACATCGATGACATGATGAACGTGGACGGAGAGGCCGGACGCCTCTTCGGCGCCACCGAGGACGAACTTCAGACCAAGATGGGCCTTCCCGCCGACGCCTTTTACCAGGTGATCAAGCAGGTCGGGAACTATGCCGAGGTTTACGACCGGCACCTGACTCCGCTGGGTCTCGAGCGCGGCTTGAACGCCCTCTACGGAGATGGCGGTCTTCTCTATCCTCCGCCCGCTCGCTAAACCCGTCACCGTTTGAACAAAGAGAGGAGGCCCGGGCCGCATGGCCCGGGCCTCCTTCCTATCGGGTAAGGTTTACAAGGTGGTTCCCGGATCCGTTGACGAAGTAACCGCGGCCTTCGCCGGCTGCCGGTATCTGGCCGACCGGCCCTTGGCGGTGGCCGTCCATCTCGCTCATAGTCTCGGCCGTCCCCTGTTCCTGGAAGGGGAGGCGGGAGTGGGCAAGACCGAGGTGGCCAAAGTCCTGTCGCAGGTTTTGGACACGGAGTTGATCAGGCTGCAGTGTTACGAGGGATTGGACGCCAATCACGCCCTATACGAGTGGGACTACGCTCGCCAGATGCTGGCCATTCGCCTCATCGAGGCCGGCGGCGGAGAGGGACAGGCGTCCGTCGGCAACATCATGAACCGTGAGTTCCTGCTGGCCCGACCCCTCCTGCGGGCTGTGGAGTTCTCCTCTTCCCAGGGGAAGCCGCCGGTGCTGCTGATAGACGAGTTGGATCGGGCCGACGAGGAGTTCGAGGCCTTCTTATTGGAGATACTCTCGGACTTCCAGGTGACCATTCCCGAGATCGGAGCGGTTCGGGCAGCGATTCCACCGGTGGTGGTGATCACCTCCAACCGGACCCGGGAGATCCACGATGCTCTGAAGAGAAGGTGCATATACCACTGGCTGGACTTCCCCGATCCCGATCGGGAGGTGGCAATCGTCCGGGCGAAGGTCCCCGACATCGACGTGCGGCTGGCCCGCCAGCTTGCCGAAGCCATGGCGGACCTGCGCTCGTTGGAACTCTTCAAGCCGCCCGGGGTGGCGGAGACACTGGATTGGGCCCGAGCGCTGAGAGTCCTCGGCGCCCCCGAACTCACCCGGGAGGCCGTGGAGGACACCTTGGGGGTGGTCCTCAAATACCGAGAGGACGTCGAGGCCGTCTCCCACCGGGGAGTGGAGACCCTGGTACGAGCCGGGGGTTGAGGCGACATGCCCGGCGTGGAGACCCTGGTGGAGTTTACGCGCGAGTTGCGCGCCGAAGGGCTGGGGGTGGGGTCGACCACGGCCGCCGACCTCATGGCCGCCGCCGAGGAAGTCGGACTGGCGTCCGGTTCTGATGTCTACGCGGCGTTCCGTTGCCTGACGGTTACCTCACCGTGGCAGTTACCGGTGTTCGACCGGGTGTTCGTGCGGTTCTTCGGTCGCAACCTCTCGACCGGGATAGCCATGACGGCCCCTCCGAAGCCCCGTATGTGGACGATCACCCGGGTGCAGCAGGCAGGCATGGAGAACGACGGAGAGTCCGGCGGTCCGGAAATGGAGGCTTTCACGGGCGCCTCCTGGGCGGAGCGGCTCTCCCAAAAGGACTTCTCCGAGTTGACCAAGGTGGAACAGGCGCAGGTCCGGAGTCTCCTGGCCCAGATGATCTGGCGCCCCGCTCCGGTCAGGAGTAGGCGCCGGCGCCCGTCCGGCAAGGGCGACCGGCCCGATTTGCGCAGGACGCTGAGGAAGTGCATTGGTCCCGAGGGTGACCTCATCGACCTGGAGAGGAGCGAACGGAGAAGCAAGCCGCGCCCCATCCTGTTCATCGCCGACGTATCGGGTTCCATGGAGCGTTACACGGAGATGCTGCTTTACTTCGCTCACGCGGCCCGGGCTCGGCTGGGAAAGATGGAGACCTTCGTGTTCTCCACACGGCTGACCCGCATCACCAGGCATTTGATGCGACGCAACCCCATCGAGGCCCTTGCGAGGGTCTCCGAGTCGGTGGAGGACTGGTCGGGAGGCACCCGGATAGGGGAGTGCCTCCGGACATTCAACTTCGAATGGAGCCGCCGGGTGACCAGGGGCGGTCCCATCACGCTCATCATCTCCGACGGCTGGGATCGGGGAGAGCCGGCGGTGCTCTCCCAGGAGATGGAACGCCTCCGCCGCACGGTCCATCGCCTCATATGGGTGAATCCGCTGGCTTCTCGGAAGGGCTTCTCGCCTGAAACCCGGGGAATGAAAGCGGCCTTGCCGCATGTCGACGACTTCCTGGCGGGAGGGAGGCTCTCTGATCTTGCTACGCTGGTAGAACTCCTGGAATCCTTGCCGGAGCGAAAGAGATAGATGGAAGAGGCTTTGAGAATCCGGGACTGTTGGGTGGCGGAGGGTAAGCAAGTGGTCGTAGCCACGGTGGTGGCCACCGCGGGACCCTCTCCACGCCCGGTCGGCGCCAAGTTCCTGGTGTCCTCGGAAGGGGACATGGCCGGATCGGTGTCAGGGGGGTGCGTCGAGAACGACGTGTACGAGCACGCCTTGAGGGTTATGGAGGAGGACCTCCCCCGGTTGGTTACCTATGGCATCAGCGACGAGGACGCCTTCACCGTCGGACTCTCCTGCGGAGGCACCATCGAAGTGTTCATCGAATCTTGGTAGGCGCGTCATAAAACACGCCTTTCCAGCACCCGCTCTTTATTTTTTGTTAAACTGAGCATCTGAATACTCGGTGGCAAGGAAACAATGAACGTACTGACAGCGTGTTCCCGCATGGTCTCGCAAAGGCGGCTGGGAGCAAGGATTACGGTGGTGCGGGGCCCGGACGCGGGCAGATCGGCCGCCTTGGACTCCGGCGAGGGGGTGGTGGCCGGAAGCCTTCCCACAGAGGTCGCCGCCGCGGTGGTCTCCGATGCCCGCATGCTGATGGAGCGAGAGAAGTCCATGGCCGTCTCTTATGGGAACCGTGACATCTTCATTGATGTGATCGTCCCCCGGCCCCACCTCATCGTCTTCGGCGCGGTCCACATCGCGCAGGCGTTATGCACGCTGGCCCGCCATCTGGACTTCGACATCACCGTCTCCGACGCCCGGCCCGCTTTTCTCACCGCCGAGCGGTTCCCGCACGCCCAGGAACTGTTGGTAGGATGGCCGGACGAGTTGGAGGACCGCCTTATCTTCGACCATCGCTCGTACGTGGTGGTGCTGAGTCATGACGAACGCTTCGAGAGGCCGCTGTGGCCGCTGGTGCTGCGGACGCCGGTGAGGTACATCGGGGCGATGGGAAGCCGCCGGACGGCTGCCGCACGTCGATCGCGACTTGCGGATGCGGGGTATACGGAGGAGGAGATCGACCGCATCCACGGTCCGATCGGATTGAAGATAGGCGCCGACTCTCCCGCTGAAGTCGCTGTGGCGATTCTGGGAGAGATCATCTCCTCGAGGCGGCAACCACCAACAGCATTCCAACTGGCAGGGCGTCCGCTCCGACCGTCCGGACGGCGCGACTCATGATCGCCAACCTGGTGCTGGCGGCCGGGGGTTCCTCCCGGCTGGGTCGGCCCAAGCAGTTGGAACCGTGGGGCGACATCACCCTGCTGGGAACGGTCCTGAGGAGAGCGCTTACGCTGGGATCGCAGGAGACGTGGGTGGTGCTGGGCGCCGCCTACGAAAAGATCCTGGACAGCGTGGACTTTTCGCCTTGCCATGTGGTTGTGAACGAAGAGTGGCAAGAGGGCATGGCCAGTTCTCTGCGGGTCGGACTCGATGCCCTGGAGCGAGGTTCCCGGGCTTCGGCAGCCCTCATCCTGCTGGGCGACCAGCCGGGGGTGAGCAAAGAGACGGTTACCCGTATCAAGGAGGCCTACCGGCCGGGGATCACCCCGGTGGTGGTGCCCAGATACCGCTACACGGTCTCGAATCCGGTCCTCGTGGAGAGATCGATGTGGCGACGACTCATGATGCTGCAGGGAGATCGAGGGGCTATGCAACTCTTCAAGGCCCATCCGGAGTGGGTAACCGAGGCGTGGGTGCCTGACCTCCCGCCCGAGGACGTGGACGATCAACAAGACGTGGAAAGACTCAAGCCGCGTGATCGGGGAAACCTCTCCCAAACCCTTCTCGAGTCGGGGCCATGATGGACGCGCGACCCGGGACGGCACCATGACCAGCATCGGCCTCGTTGCCGGGATCGAGCATCTGGCGGCCGTCAGGCTGCGCAAGGCCGGGGTAAGGACGGCGGAGGGCTTGCTCGCCAGAACGATGTCCACCGACTCCCTCGCGGCCCTCTCGGACGAGACAGGTCTTGACAGCGAGAAGCTGATGGAACTGGCGGAGGCAGCTGATTTCATGCGTCTCCAGGGGATGGGCTCCAAGTACAGCGCATTGCTGCGAACGGCCGGCATCGACACGCTGGAGAAGTTGGGGGCGTGCTCGCCGGATGCAATACTCGACAGGCTCGAGACCGCCAATCACGTTGCCCGGCTGGTCAGGAGGCTCCCCAGTCTCAAACAGGTCGAGTCATGGATTCGCCAGGCCCGGGAGTAGGACCAACCGAAGGCCGCATCGAGACGATCAGCCTCTCAGGACAGCCCGATATCGAGAAGCCTTCCCACCCACCAGGCGATCACGGCGCCCGCTCCGGCGATCAGCATGTTCTCAAGACCTGACCACAGCCCGGAATAGGCTGTTATCCGGGTTTTGCCCCAACCCACCGCAAACAGGCCGGCGAAGGTGAGAGCGAACGACCAGGCGAGACCGGTGCCGGGATCGAGAGAGAGGAGGAAGGGAGCAAGAGGCAGCAGGGCGCCGATCAGGAACATGGCTCCCGACGTCCATCCGGCCCGGAAGGGAGAGCGCCTCTCGGACTCCACCACGCCGAACTCCAGGATCGCGTTTGCCTTCATCAACCGTTCGTCGGTGGCCGAGAATATGCGCACGGCCTCGGTGAGGTCGTCTCCGTCTATACCGAACTGTCCCAGCAGGTCGTACAGTTGACGGGTCTCTCTGTCCCGGAAGAACCGGATGTGCTCTTCTTCCAGTTCCAACTCGGCCTGCCAGACTTCGTTCTGGGACTTGGTGGCCAGGTATTCCCCGAGAGCCATCGAGACGGCGCCGGCCAGGGCGCCCACCACCCCTCCCAACAGGATTCCCGAAGAAGATAGTTGTCCTCCTACCAACCCCGCGATCAGGAGGAATATGGAGACCAGCCCGTCGTTCACCCCCAGGATCATGTCCCGCAGGTAGGGACGTCGGGAGTCGAGGTGGGGACGGTAGGAGATCTCCTGTGATGCCGGATCTGGTGCCTGGTCGGGTGCCTTCATAGTGCGCTCTGGCCCTACATGTTCCGCCGGTACCGTCCGCCGACATCGTAGAGAGTGTTCACCATCTGTCCGAGGGTGGCGGCCTTGGCGGCTTCCATCAGATCGGCGAACACGTTACGTCCGGCCCGCGCCCCTGAAGCCAGCGTCGCCAATACCGTTTGCGACCGCTCCGAGTGGACCTCTCTGAAGGCCCTCACCTCGGCGATGCGGGGGTTCTTCTCCTCGTCGGACGACCTCACCAACCTATCCGGGGTGACGAAGGGCGAACCCTCCTCGGAAAGGAAAGTGTTCACTCCGATGAGGGGATACTCTCCTGATTCCTTGACTCTCTCGTAGCGCAGCGACTCCTCTTGGATCTTGGAACGCTGGTATTGGCGCTCCATCGCCCCCAGCACGCCTCCGCTCCGGTTCAGCCTGGCGAATTCCACCAGGACCGCCTCCTCGACCAGGTCGGTAAGTTCTTCGATTATGAATGATCCCTGCAAGGGGTTCTCGTTCTTGGTGATCCCCAGTTCGCGGTTCACGATCAACTGGATGGCAACCGCTCGGCGGACCGACTCCTCGGTGGGGGTGGTCAGCGCTTCGTCGTAGGCGTTGGTGTGGAGGGAATTGCAGTTGTCGTACACGGCGTAGAGCGCCTGAAGCGTGGTGCGGACATCGTTGAACTCCACTTCCTGGGCATGAAGGGAACGTCCCGATGTCTGGATGTGGTATTTGAGGAGTTGCGACCGGGGATTGGCGCCGTAGCGGTCTCGCATCACCTTGGCCCAGATGCGGCGGGCAACCCTGCCGATCACCGCATACTCGGGATCCAGGCCGTTGGAGAAGAAGAAGGAGAGATTTGGGGCGAAGTCGTCGATGCGCATTCCCCTGGAGAGATAGTGCTCGACGTAGGTGAAGCCGTTGGCCAGGGTGAAAGCCAGTTGGGTGATGGGGTTAGCTCCCGCCTCGGCCATGTGGTACCCGGAGACCGAGACGGAATAGAAGTTCCGAACCCGGTTGTCCACAAAGAACTGCTGGATGTCTCCCATCATCTTGAGGGCGAAGTCGACCGAGAAGATGCAGGTGTTCTGAGCCTGGTCCTCTTTGAGAATGTCGGCCTGCACCGTCCCTCTCACCCGGGCGATGGTGTCGGCCCTGATCCTGGCGTAGACATCGGGCCCGAGGACCTGGTCTCCGGAGACTCCCAGGAGCATCAGGCCGAGACCGTCGTTGCCTTCCGGCAGCCCTCCTCCATACCGGGGCCGGGGGCGGCCGGCATAGATGGAAGCGATCTGCTTTTCAACCTGTCCAGTCAGACCCTGACGGCGGATATGCAATTCGCATTGCTGGTCGATGGCGGCGTTCATGAAGAGAGCAAGGATCATCGGGGCGGGCCCGTTGATGGTCATCGACACCGAGGTGGAGGGGTCGCAGAGGTCGAAGCCCGAGTAGAGGCGCTTGGCATCGTCGAGAGTGCAGACCGACACTCCGGAGTTTCCGACCTTGCCGTAGATATCGGGACGCTCCCCGGGATCCTCCCCGTAGAGGGTCACCGAGTCGAAGGCTGTGGAGAGTCGCCGAAGACTGGTGCCTCGGGCCAGGTAGTGGAAACGGCTGTTGGTCTGCTCGGGAGGCCCTTCACCGGCGAACATCCGGGTGGGGTCCTCGGCTGTGCGCTTGAAGGGGTATACCCCGGCGGTGTAGGGGAAGTGGCCTGGGAGGTTCTCCTGCAGGAGCCAGCGCAGCCGGTCTCCCCAGTCCCTGTAGCGGGGCAGGGACACCTTCGGCACCACCGTCTCGCTCAGGGTTCGGGTGGTCAGGGGCACGGTGACCGCCTTCCCGCGGACCGGGTACGAGAAGCTGTCTCCCCGATAGGCATCCGCCATGTCGTCCCAGTCGTCGAGGAGTCTTCGGTGTTCCGGCTGCAACAGGGCAGCTTTGGCGGCTATTGCCTTGGTGAGCGCCTCCTCGGCAGCGCTGTGGTGAGACTCTTCCCGGATCAGGCCGAGAGCGCCCTCCAACCGGTGAAGATCCCGGGCAATCGACGACTGCCCTGTCGCGGTGCGGTTGTACCGGCGGACGGTCTCGGCGACCTCCGCCAGGTAACCGGAGCGTTCCGGTGGTATCACCATCTGTTTGGCGCCCGCCGGGGGGAGTTCCCGGGTCGAGTGTGCACCCAATCGCAGGGCAGACACGAAAGCCCGGTAGAGCCGGTCGGTGCCGTCGTCGTTGAAGTCGGACGCCACCGTCAGATAGACGTCCTGGATGGGGTCAGGGTCGTGAAAGGCCAGGCGATTCCGGCGTACCTGGCGGCGAACATCACGGAGGGCATCCTCTGCGCCCTGCTTGTCTCCCTTGTTGACGGCCACCAGGTCGGCGTAATCCAGCATCCCGATCTTCTCCAGTTGGGTGGAGGCGCCGTACTCGGGGGTCATCACGTACAAGGACACATCGGAGAGATCCACCACCGAGGTGTCTGCTTGCCCTATGCCTGATGTCTCCAGGATGATCAGGTTGAACCCGGCCGCCCGGAAGGCCGAGAGGGCCGCCCGAGCAGCCTCGGGGAGAAGAGTGGCACTCTGGCGTGTGGCCAGAGAGCGCATGTAGACCCGGGGATGGGGGATGGAGTTCATGCGTATCCGGTCTCCCAACAGGGCGCCACCGGTGCGGCGCTGCGACGGATCCACGGATAGCACCGCTATGTGGTGGGTGGGAAAATCCGAGAGATAACGGCGCACCAACTCATCCACCAGCGATGACTTGCCTGAACCGCCCGTGCCGGTCACTCCCACCACCGGGGCGCCGGAACGCAATCTCGCCGCGGCTTCGACCTCCTCGAAGACGTCGGTGTATTTGTGCGGATAGTTCTCGGCAGCCGAGATCAGCCCCGCCAGCGTTCTGTGGTCGGACACCGAGAGCCGGTCGGCGTTGAAACTGTCGATCTCTCCGGTGGGATAGTCGGCGCGGGCGATCATGTCGCCGACCATGCCCTGCAGTCCCAACTTCCTGCCGTCGTCGGGTGAATAGATACGGGTGATCCCCTCCTCCTGGAGAGTACGTCCCTCCTCGGGAAGGATGGTTC
>CAYWGY010000025.1:0-14416 GCA_964458055.1 uncultured Acidimicrobiaceae bacterium
CGGTGGGCTCCCACTGCACGCCGAGATCGGCAACCAGGTCTCCCTGTTCACCGCTTCCGCAAGAATGAGCGCAGGCCAGTCTGAGGGGCTACCCGCAGAGCGCGCCTGCCCAATTGCTTGGCGGACACACCACTAGGTGACAGGTGATGATGGCGGTGGGAGCGGATGTGTTAGCTCATCGGAACCCTTCCCCACAGGGACACTCGCGTGCGATACTCCAGAGACACATTCGGGTGTTTATCAGCACTCTCGGACCGCTGGTCCGGCGTTGGCGCCGCCGCGCAGGTAGGCTTCCGCCAGGTTGAGGATCACCTGTTGGTGGCATCGTGCTTCCGGGCGGGCATGCCAACCTGCGATGAAACGGCGTTGCGCCAGGGGGATGCCGTTTATCTCGGCATTATTGATGATCTCGATGGACCACTCGCCGCATACGATGTTTCCCCATTCGATCAGGTAGTCGGAGGGCTCCAGGTTGTAGACCGCGGCTTGATGCCGGATGTTCTCGGCGGTGTCCGGGTCTTTTGCGGCGGCGGCTATCACCTCTCGGCATCGTTGATGGAATGTTTGGCCCGTGTCTGGCGCCATCCGCTCGGCGCGGGTGGAGCAGTTGGTCCACGAGTTCGGCCCGGCGTAGAACCCGTCGACACGGGGGAGTTCCCCAACCAGCAATTCGTCGACTCGGCGAGTGTATGACTCGGCGGCGCACTCCGGGTCAATGCCCATAAGTCGTGTCGGGTATCCATAGGCCAACAGGTTGTAGTGGCAATCGTTTACCGTGGGCCACCAGTACCCGTCCCAGCCGGGCGGCGCTCCCTCCAGCGCCGTTTTGTAGCAGTTCCACACGGCTTCCACGAACGGAGGGGTGTTCGACGGATACTTCACAACCCCGGGAGCGCCGTGCGATGCGAACCTCGGCCAGCATCCCACGAAATAGGCGGGACCATGAGTCCTGCCCGCATCGCCGATACTGGCCGCCTTCGGAGGCCGAGGGTAACTGCATGGGTATTCCCCACGGTTGATGCGCTCCGCTTCCACCCGGCGGGCCTGTTCCCACCATGCCATGATCCGCTCGCAGGAATCGGGACTGCCCGGATCCACCACCGGCTGGTAAAAACCCCCGCCGGTGGTGCCCGCAAGAACCGCCAGCACACCGCTACCGGGCGACCCCGGAGAAGCACACCGCTCCAACGGAGAAGAAACACCCACCTTTGGAGGGTTGGCTTCCGCGACCCGCGCCACCCGAAACATGAACGTGGCGATCTGGGCACGGGTCACCACCCGACCCATGTCGAACAAACCGCCGCCCACGCCTCGGGTGATGTCGTTGGCAACCGCCCACCCTATCTCCTCGTCCGCCCAATGACCCGCAGGCACATCATCGAAACTCGCCGACCCCAAGGTCCCGCCTCCCACGGGAATGCCGGACAGATCAGCCAGACGAAACAGAAACGTCACAATCTGCGCCCTGTTCACCAACCCGTTCGGGTCGAACAAACCACCACCCCTCCCCTCGGTAATACCATTGGCAACCGCCCACCCTATCTCCCGATCCGCCCAATGACCCGCAGGCACATCATCGAACAAATCCGAACCCACAGCTCCACCGTCCACCCTATGAGCCACCCCATCCGCACCGGGAGCGTAAGACTCGCCCGTTCTCTCATCGGCGCCCACCAACCCCGAAACCGACAACACCAACCCCAACACCAGCATGGGTGTGAACCTCCCGAACCTCATGGCAACCCTCCTTATCGACTCAAATACCGAACGCTTACGATTATGCCATCAACGATACGGGCATACCCCCCAATCCCCCCCATCGCCTGCATTCTCCATCCTCTTCTCGTGAGAGGCGGGCAACCTCGGCCACCGTCGTCTTGCCACGGATTCTCATTCCCGTCGAAAATCGCGCAGCGGCATGCGTGGCCCGAACTTGGGCGCTGGACCGGCCCTTTCCAGGAGCCTCACCACCCGCCCTCGGTGGGGACGGAAAGGCTCCAGGAGCAGCATCATCTCCTCGTCGGTTCCCCGGGGGCGACCCTCCAGATGCCAGGCCACGACGTTCTTCAGGTGGAAGTCTCCCACCGCCACCGCGTCGGCGTCCCCGTGGCTCACGGCCACCGTCTTCGCAGAAGTCCACCGTCCTATGCCAGGCAGGTGTTCGAGGAACCGGCGGGCCTCCGCAGCCGGGAGGTCGGAGGTCCTCTGGATGCGGGTGTGCCAGCGGGCCGCCCGCAGAAGGGTCTCTGCCCTCTTCCGCTCGACCCCAAGCGGGTGAAGGTCGTAGTAGGCCAGCGAGGCCAACATCTCCGGAGTGGGCAGCAGCCGCACCCCCATCTCGGGGCCGGGCGCCGGTTCGCCCCATTTGCGGATGAGGGCTCGGATGCTGCGAGTTGCCTCCCTTCCGGTCACCTTCTGAGCGAAGATCGCAGCCCAGAGAGCCTCGCTCACCAGTCCGGTGGCGCCGAAACGCGCTCCCGGGTTGAGGTGGTGCAGCCTTCTCACCAACCGGTGGTCCGTGATGAACTCGTTCGGATCATCTTCGAGTCCCAACCACCGTTCGGCTCTCTGACAGATCCAGTCACCTCCCGTACCCCAGGTGTGGACCAGGACCCGGTCGCGGTCCGGCCGGCTGATATTCACCGTGGCCGTGCCCTCCGGCGTGCGGGTAGCCCGCCACCATCCCCCCTCGACGAAACGCCCGACCATCTTGCCGAGCGGCGCCAGGGTGGCTCCCAGGTCGAGTGCCCGGCCGGCCAGTTCCACCCACTGCCTGCGTTCGGGTGAGGAGCCTACCGCCCGCATGGCGTCGGTGGGGTCAAGCGACTGTCTCCGGTGGGAACACGGCAACCAAGAGGAGTCGTCTCCCCGGGTTCAACGGCCCTTCGGGTGCCACACCGTCTTGACCTCGGTGAAAGCTGCAATCCGGTAGAGATCGAGAGCGGATGTCTCCCACCGTCCGGTGCGCTTCAAATTGTGAGAGGCAGCCTGTTCGAGTTCGGTGTCCATCGAGCGGGAGACTCCCGACAGGTCCAGGGCGTTGACATCCATGTGTCCGGCAAGCCAGGGCGCCAGCTCCTTGGAGAAACCGGTGAGAATGTTCACCACCCCCGCGGGTACATCTGCCGTGGCCAGGGACTCTGCCAAGGTGATGGCCGTCATGGGTTGGGTTGACGACGCAACCGCCACGACGGTGTTGCCGCTGACCAGGACCGGCGCCAGCGCACCGACCAGGCCCGCAAGCGCCGGGTCCGGAGGCGCCAGCACCCCCACCACGCCCACCGGCTCCGGTGTGGAGATATTGAAGTAGGGCCCGGCCACCGGGTTCATGTTCCCGATCACCTGGGTGTACTTGTCACACCACCCCGCGTACCAGATCAACAGGTCGATTGCCTGCCTTACCTCTGTCAGAGCATCGGCGCGATCCTGTCCCAAGGACAACTGGTCGACAAAGGTGTCCGCCCGGTCCTCCACCATCTCTGCGATGCGATAGAGAATCTGGCCCCGGTTGTAGCCGGACCGAGCCTGCCATCCCCCCAGCGCGGCCCGGGCGGCTCGCACCGCCATCCGCAAGTCCTTTCGAGATGCCCGGGACATCCGCACCACGGTGGATCCGTCTCCGGAGACGTACGGGAAGGTGCGTCCCGACTCGGACCGCGGAAATCTCCCGTCTATGTAGAGCTTGTAGGTCTTTCGAACACCTATCCGCGCATCCATCAACCAACCCCCCTCAGGTAAGCCGCCAGGCCGTGACGACCGCCCTCCCTCCCGAATCCCGACTCCTTCACCCCTCCGAATGGAGAGGCCGGATCGAACCTGTTGTAGGTATTGGCCCAGACCACACCGGCGGCCAGCCGGTCGGCCATCCAGAGAATCCGCGACCCCTTGGTTGTCCACACTCCGGCGGCCAGCCCGTAGGGCGTGTTGTTGGCCCGCTCAACCGCCTCGGCGGGAGTGCGGAAGGTGAGAATGGACAGCACCGGACCAAAAATCTCCTCCTGGGCAATCCGATGCGACTGGGAAACGCCGGTGAATAGGGTCGGCGGAAACCAGTAACCGCGTTCGGGCAGATCGCACTCCGGCTGGTAGATCAGCGCTCCCTGATCGCGGCCGGACTGCACCAGTTCGGTTATCTTCTCCAACTGGGCGGCCGAGTTGATCGCTCCGATGTCGGTGTTCTTGTCCATCGGATCTCCCACTCTCAAGGTCGAAAGCCGGCGGCGGAGTCGCTCGACGAACTCGGCAGCGACGGACTCTTGGACCAGGAGCCTGCTTCCGGCACAGCACACCTGGCCCTGGTTGAAGAAGATGCCGTTCACCACCCCTTCCACGGCCTGGTCCAGGGGCGCGTCCTCGAACACGACGTGGGCACCCTTGCCTCCCAACTCCAGAGTCAGGGATTTACCCGACCCGGCAAGCCGCCTCCTGATCTCCTTTCCCACGTCGGTGGAACCGGTGAATGCCACCTTGTCCACTCCCGTGTGGCCGACCAGAGAGGCCCCGGTCCGCCCCGCTCCCGGGATCACGTTGAGAACCCCGGGAGGAAGCCCGGCCTCGGCAGTCAACTCCGCCAGCCGGAGGGCCGACAGCGGCGTCGTCTCGGCAGGCTTCAGCACCACAGTGTTACCGGTGGCCAGCGCAGGCGCCACTTTCCAGGCCGCCATCAACAGCGGGAAATTCCAGGGAATCACCTGGCCGACCACTCCCATCGGGCGGGGCTCGACGCCGGCGAAGGCATACTCCAGCTTGTCGGCCCACCCGGCGTGATAGAAGAAGTGGGCGGCCACCAGGGGGATGTCTATGTCCCTAGCCTCCCGGATCGGCTTGCCCCCGTCCCTCGTGTCCAGGACCGCCAGTTCCCGGCCTCTCTCCTGGATCAGCCGAGCGATCCGGAACAGGAGCTTTGCCCGGTCTGCCGGCGCCATACCCGCCCACTCCGGCGCCGCTTCCTTCGCAGCCTGCACCGCACGGTCGACATCGGCCACCCCGGCCTCCGCCACATCGGATAGATGTTCCTCGGTCGCCGGCTCGATCGTGGGAAACCAACTCTCCGAGTGGGGTTCGGTCTCCTCACCATCGATCCAAAGGCCGTACCGGTCGCGGATCCCGGCAAGATCGGGGTTCTCCCTCGACTCCTCGTACTCCCAGAGAGGAAAGTCGGCTCGAGAGGAAGGAACGAGGGGAAGGCGATCTGTCACTGTCAAGCCCTGGTGAAGTAGTCCGCCGACTGGTAACGACCCGTATTCAACCACCTGATCTGCATCAGCAGGTCGTTGAGCAGAGAAGAGGCGCCGAACCGGAAACGCTCGGGAGTCATCCAGTCCATTCCCAGGGTCTCATTCAACACCACCAGCCACTTGATCGCCTGCTTGGCCGTGCTGATGCCCCCGGCCGGCTTCATGCCCACGGCCCGCCCGCTCATGGCATGGAAGTCCCTGATCGCCTCCAGCATCACCAGGGTGACCCCCAGAGTGGCGGCGGGACGGACCTTGCCGGTGGAAGTCTTGATGAAGTCTGCCCCGGCAGCCATGGCGAGCATGGAAGCCCGGCGGATGTTGTCGTAGGTTTCCAACTCCCCGGTCTCGAGGATGACCTTCAGACAGGTTCCTCCCGCCGCCTCACGCACGGCGACGATCTCGGAGAAGACCCCGGCGATGTCGCCTGCCAGGAAGGCGCCCCGGTCGATCACCATGTCCACCTCGTCGGCGCCGTCCGAGACCACCCGGCGGGTCTCGGCGACCTTTAGGTCCAACGGCGCCTGACCCGACGGAAAGTAGGTGGAGACCGCCGCCACCTTCACCGAGGTTCCCGAAAGCGCCTCACGCACGGTCCCCACCATATTGGGGTATACGCAGACCGCCGCCACCGATGGAATGGTGGGATCGGTCGGATCGGGTCTGATAGCCTTGTAGGACAGTTGCCTTACCTTCTCAGCAGTGTCCATCCCCTCCAGGGTGGTCAGATCAGTCATGGCTATCGCCCTTCTCAGCGCCCACATCTTGGCTTCGCGTTTGATCGAACGGGTGCAGAGCGCCGCCGCCCTCTCCTCCACCATCACCTCGTCGGTGGCCGGAGTCGAATCCAGGAATGATTCGATATCCAACTCCGAAGCCCCATCCCATGCCCGACCCGGAGAAATCGCCACCGCATGTTCGGCCATAAGGTTCCGATTGTAGGAAGGATCTCGGGCGGGCGCCTAGGTGGGGAGAACCGCTGGCGCGGGCTGACCCACAATCCGTGGGTACCGATCGTGATCGCCTCGATGGCCTGGGGTAGTGCTCCTGCCGCCAACAAGGCGATCCTCCTTAACGGGGTGAGCCCTTTTACCATCTTCCCCCTCAAACAGGTCGGTGCGGCAGCGGTGGTGATCGCCGCCCTGGCTGTGGCGAGGGGCCTTCCCAGGATCGACAGGGAGACCTTCAAGGCAGGGGCTGTGATCGGCATTTTCAACATGACGGTGCCAACCATCCTCTTCACGCTGGGTTTCGAGATGATCCCGGCCAGCATTGGAGCCGTCATCGTGGGAGTGATCCCGGTGACCACCATCCTGTTAACCCATTGGGTGGTCCCCGGAGAACGGTTCGTTCGGGGCAGGGTGCCGGGAATGTTGATCGCTTTCCTGGGAGTGGGGATCATGGGATGGGCCCCAGTGGGAGAGCCATCCGAGGAGTGGATGCTGGGCGTCGCCGTGACCACCCTGGGCGCAGTCTTCGCCGGTGCGGGCGGAGCCTTTACTCGCCGGTACGCCGTCCGCTACCGCAACGGCCCCCTCATCGTCTCCCAGTTTCTGGTCTCGGCCACCCTGCTGAGCCTGATCTCGATACCGTTCGGAGGGTACGGCGGGTACCTCACCATAGATACCGCCAGCCTTTGGTTGATCATATACCTCGCAGCCGTCCCCACCGTGGTCTCTTTTGCCGCCTTCATGTGGGCGTCGCGGATTGCCTCCGCCGCACGGGCCGCTCTCACCGGATACGCGGTTCCTGTACTGGGAGCATTGGGCGGGGTGCTGTTGCTCTCCGAACCGGTGACATTCCAGCTCTTGGCGGGAACCCTGGCAGTTGGCGTCGGGATCGTCCTGAGCGATATGCCCGACCGCAGAAACGACCGCCTGGCCGCCCGTGAGGTTTCCTGACACTAGAGTTCTCGGGAGAGGGTCGGCCCGCAGTCGCGGACCCCAAGAGCCCAGACCCAGTGTCGATGGGTGACAGACCTTACCGCTCCAGCTTTCCCAGCCCGTCGCGCCACGGAGCAAGGTTCGCCACCAGATAGGAAGAGAGAACATGTTCGGCCACAAGAACCCGCCATCCGGCATGCAGAAGGTATCTGCGTTCGGGAAGGGCAGTGGCTGGCATTCGGTAACCCACAACCCTTGGATTCCAATCGCCATTGCCTCGCTTGCCTGGGGAAGCGCTCCTGCCGCCAACCGGGCGGTCCTCCTTCTGGGAGTCGACCCGTTCACCATCTTCCCTCTCAAACAGGTATTGGGCGCCTCGGTGATAATCGGCGCCCTGGCCCTGAGCAGGCGCAACCTCAGAACAGACCGACAGACGTTCAAAGCCGGTGCGGCCATCGGGATCTTCAACATGACGATTCCCACCGTCCTATTCACGCTGGGGTTCCAGGTGATTCCGGCGAGCATCGGAGCCGTGATCGTGGCGATCATCCCCCTGACCACCATTCTCTTCACCCACTGGGTCGTACCGGGGGAGAGATTCCGGGTGTCCCGGCTGCCCGGTCTGATCATCGCAATGTTCGGTATCGGCGTGATGAGTTGGGCGCCCACGGGCCAACCGTCGGCCAGTTGGCTTGCGGGCGTGGCCCTCATGACCGCCGGCTCGATCTCGGCAGGTTTGGGCAGCGCATTGACCCGGCGTTACGCCGTCCGCCACCGGAACGCCCCCCTGATCTCCTCCCAGTACCTCACATCGGCCGTGATCCTCTGCCTGCTCTCGGTTCCCTTCGGCGGCTACCAGGGTTATCTGAGCATCGACGCCACCGCACTGTGGCTGATCATCTATATGGGGGCTGTGCCCACCACCATCTCGTTCGCCGCCTTCATGTGGGCGTCCCGGATTACCACCGCCGCCCGGGCCGCATTGACCGGATACATCTCACCCCTGCTGGGTGCAACTCTGGGCGTGGTGCTTCTTTCGGAACCGGTCACCCTGCAACTGGTGGTGGGCTTGATGGCGGTCGCCATCGGAATAGTGGTCAGCGACCTCCCCGACCGCAGGGACGACCGGCAGAGGGCGGCAGCGGCCCGGAACGAGACCCGGTTGTAGACTGGCATCACTGGTGAAATCCTCGCGTCACATCCTGGTCGCGGTGGCGTGGCCGTATGCGGCCGGATCCCGGCATCTGGGACATCTGGCCGGCGCCTACCTGCCCGCTGACATCTTCGCGCGCTACCACCGGCTGGCCGGCAATCGGGTCCTGATGGTGTCGGGCAGCGATGTTCACGGCACTCCGATCACCGTGCTTGCCGACCAGGAGGGCGTGGAGCCGCAGGTGATCGTGGACCGCTATCACGCCGAGTTCCTGACCGACTGGGAGAAGGTCGGCATTGCCTGGGATCTGTACACCTCCACGGGCACGGCCAATCATTACGCCGTCACCCAGGATGTCTTCTCGAGACTTTTGGAGAAGGAGTACATCACCGAGGGGACGTCCACTCAACACTACGACCCGAAGGTTGAGCGGTTCCTGCCAGATCGCTACGTCGAGGGCACCTGTCCCCACTGCGGCTACCGTGATGCCCGCGGCGATCAATGCGACGACTGCGGACGCACCCTGGACGCCGTCGAACTGGTTGAACCTCGCAGCAGGCTCTCGGACGCCACCCCTGTCACCCGGGAGACCAAGCACTTCTTCCTGAGGTTGGACGCCTTCGAAGACCGTCTCTCGGAGTGGCTCTCCACCAGGAAGGGATGGCGGAGGCACGTGCAGAACTGGGCATTGGGAATGGTCAACGAAGGCCTTCCCCAGCGAGCCATCACCCGTGATCTCGTCTGGGGAGTGCCGTTACCCCCTCCGGCCGACCGGCTGGGTGAGGGCAAGCGGATTTACGTCTGGTTCGACGCCGTCATAGGTTATCTCTCCGCAGCCAAGGAGTGGGCCCGGATCCAGGGCACTCCCGATGAGTGGAAACACTGGTGGGAAGACCCCGACGCCGAGTCCTACTACTTCATCGGAAAGGACAACATCCCGTTCCATGCCGTGATCTGGCCGGCGATGCTCATGGGATACGGCGGCCTCAATCTGCCCACGGATGTGCCCGCCAACCAGTATGTCACATTCCGCCAGGAGAAGGCCTCCTCCAGCCGGGGAATAGGGCGTTCCGTGGGTTGGTATGCCGACCGGATCCAACCCGACGCGCTCCGCTACGCACTGGCCTCGGCTCTGCCCGAACAGAACGACACCGACTTCTCCGACACCGAACTGATCCGGCGGGTCAACGAGGAATTGGTCGCCACCTGGGGCAACCTGGTTCACCGGGTGCTGTCCATGGCCCACAGTTGGTACGGTGGCAGGATGCCCCGACTCCTCTCCTCCGACGACGAGGACGCCGCACTCCTCGAGAGGATCGATGCCGGCCTCTCTGAGGCAGCCCGATTGCTTGAGAAGGTGGAATTGCGGGCAGGTCTGCGCCAGGCCATGGAGGGAGCGCAGGCCGTCAATGTCTTCCTGAACGCCCAGACGCCGTGGTTGCTGCGCCGCCATGATCCCGACCGGGCGGAGACGGTGATCCGCACGGCCCTCTCCGCCATAGCAGGACTGCAGGTGGCCTTCTCTCCCTACCTTCCATTCTCCTCGGCCAAGCTGGGAGAGATGTTGGGGCTGGCCGGGTCGGCCGACGGCTGGAAGCGACCGGCCCTCTCCGACGGAACAACCCTGAAAAAGCCCAGGCCCCTGTTCGCGAAGCTGGAGGACGGCCTCCTCGACTAGCGAGAGGGAGCGATTCCGATCCTAGGCGGGTGGGTAGACGCCCGCGGCCTTGGACTCCTCGGTCTGCCAGAAGATGTCGGAGATTTCACCGATCAGGTCCAGCAGGCCCTGTGAGACGGCGGGATCCATCGACTTCTTGGCGTCTCCGGCCGCCTTCAGGGCCCTCCAGAAGAGATCATGCAACTGCGGGAAGCGTTCTGCATGGTGGGGCTTGAAGAAGTCCGACCAGAGCACGGTGAGGTGGTGCTTGACCAGTTCGGCCTGCTGTTCCTTGATGATGATGCAGCGATCCCGGAACACCGGGTCGTCCGAATCAGCGTACTTGGTGCAGGCGTTGAGCACCGAGCGAGCCTCGATCATGGCTTGGGCGGGGTCATAAACTCCGCAAAAGAGATCGCAGTGGGCATGAACGACGGTTGCCGGCCTGAAAAGGGCCATATTCTCTCCTCTCGTGGGAACAACAGAATGCTGCTATCAGCCAGAATAGCGGGAAATGAGCTCTTCTCGCCTGCGATCGTTCGTGGTCTCCGGCTCCTCCATGAGCCCCGCACTCGAAGACCGGGACCGCTTCCTGGGCTGGCGCATGGCATCAGGAAGATCCCCGGCGAGAGGCAGCGTGGTTGCTTTACCCCATCCACGCCGATCCGGGTTCTGGCTGGTCAAGAGAGTCATCGGACTGCCCGGCGAGGTGATTACCATCGAGACGGGGGAGGTGACGGTGAACGGGAAGAACCGACTGGACCGTTGGGGACGCGGCGCGTCGGCGCCTGACGGGGAGTGGACCGTGCCTGCGGGGACGGTCTTCGTACTCTCTGATCAGCGTCATCTCACCCGCGACGACTCCCGAAGTTTCGGACCGGCAACCTCCGACAACTTGTACCGGATGATCCTTCCACCCCTGATACGGCGGCTCAAGGCAATGCCCTTCCTGCGCCCCGCCGATCCCGACGCACCCTAGAGAGGAGCCGAGGAGAACATGGAGCGATGGCAGAGAACGCTGCTGGTCACTCTGGGAACCCTGGTGGTCGTGATGGCAGTCATCGCGGTGGCCCTGGTCGTGCGCAATGCGCTGGGAAGCTCCGGAATCACGGGCGAGACCCCTGCCGTCCAGACCACCACTACCGATGCGGCGCCCACCACCGAAACATCCCCCGCCGCTACCCGCCCCGAACAACCCGGGACCACGGCAATAACCGTCCCACCGACAACGGGACCAACCATAACCCTCCCTCCGGCCACCCTCCCGGAGGAGCCGATCCAGGCGGTCGATCTGCGGTTGCAGCCGGAGGGTCTGGGACCCCTTGCCTTCGGGACCGGGACAACCAGGACCCTGATGGTGCTGAGAGAGGCCCTCGGGGCTCCCGACAGCGACTCGGGGTGGCTGCCTGCCGACATCGACGACCTGCGGTGCCCGGGCACCAGGGCCCGGATCGCCATCTGGGGAAGCCTGGCCGTCTACTTCTCTGACGGCCCCACCGAATGGGGCGCCGACGGTCACGAGCACTTCTTCTCCTTCGCCTACACCCTTGCCGAAGGCGCCACATCCCCGGACGGCCCCTCGCTGCAGACTTCGGAAGGCCTGCAGCTGGGTGCAACCCTCTCCCGGGCCTCAGGCGTCTACGGCGAGGCATCCATCACCTTGGACCACCCCAGCCTCGGAACCATTCTCGAGGTGGACGTGCCCGGACCCGGCTACCTCCTGGGGACATTCAGCGGACCCGAGCCGGACAACGTCCTCACTTCCCTCTCTGGCGGGACCGGGTGCGAGAACTAAAGACCCAGCGCCAAGCCACTCCTCGTTTACCATCTTCTTTCATGCAAAGACTGGTGCCGGCTGTTCTGATAGTCCTCCTGGCAGGGTCCTGCGGCGGTGAGACGACTGATGGCACCGCGCCCCCTCCCGACACCACAGGCTCCACCGCCACCACTGCGTCCACCACCTCCGCTCCCGATCCCACCGTCACCACTCCCCCACCCGAAGAACCGGCGCCACCTGCCTCCAGCACCACCGTCACCACCGTTGAAGCCGAAGATAGCGATATCACCGCCGACACTGTCGAAACAACTTCGACGACTACCAGCACCACCACTACAACCACGACCATTCCCGAACCGGAGTTGCCGCCCAGTCCCCTGACGGGACTGGGAGTCGAGAACGCCGAACTCCTGGAGCGGCGGACCATCGCCGTGAAAGTCGACAACCACTGGGATGCTCGTCCCCAGGTGGGCATCGGCGAGGCCGAGACGGTCCTGGAACTCCTCGTGGAGTCCGGCATCACCCGCTTCATCGCCCTCTTCCACACAACCGACGCCACCGTGGGTCCGGTCCGGTCCGTTCGGCCCACCGATCCCCACCTGCTCAGGCACTTCAACGCCACCCTGTTGACCAGCGGAGGCCAGGACTGGATAATCAACACCTTTCCCCGGAACAACGTGGGCGTGATCGGAGAGATAAAGGACGGACCCGGCTTTCGAGAACCCACCAGGCAGTCGCCTCACAACTACATCGTCAACACGGCCGACTCCCGACCGGTGGCCAACCAGCGCCTGTATCCCGATACCGGCCCGCCGCCTCTGTTCGAGTTCGGCGATCTGCCTCCCGCCTCGCTCGGAGGGGTGACCCAGGTGAACATGGAGTGGGCCCCTGACAACCTGGTGTCATGGCGATGGAATGGCGCCCAGTGGGAAAGACACCTGCCCGACGGGCCCCACACCTGGACCAGTGACGGGGAATCGGAGGAGATCATCACCGCCGACACGTTGGGCGTGCTCTTCTCCAGACTGTTCTACACCCGGCCACCCTCGGGTGAGGGCTACTCACTTCCCACCATGGAGACAACCGGAGGAGGGCGGGCTCTGGTGTTTGCCGAGAGTCAGGTGGTGGAAGGAAGATGGGACCGCGACGACACCTCCCATCCCTTCTCTCTCACCCTCCCCGACGGCTCACCCATCACAGTCCCACCGGGAAAGGGCTGGATCAGCCTCTTTCCCGAGGGCCGGCCCGTCTCCTGGTAGGTTCTGGGAGCCGTGAAAGCCGCCTGGGAACTCTCCCGCCAGATCAGATCAGGGGAGCGGTCAGCCGAAGCCGTCACCGAACGGGCGCTGGCGGGCCTGCACCGCCGCCGGCAGGAACTCAATCTCACCACCTACATCGACGACAGCGCAACCGCCCGCGCCGCCGGGTTGGATGCCCGGGTGGCGGCCGGGGAGGACCCTGGCCCTCTTTGCGGAGTTCCCGTCGTGCTCAAGGACTTGATCGACCAGGCAGGAATACCCAACACTCACGGTTCCGCCTTCCATCGCACGGTCCCGCAGACCTCGGCGCCCGTGGTGGAGCGCCTTGAGCGAGCGGGAGCGGTGATAGTGGGCAGAGCGGGCCTGCACGAGTTCGCATTCGGCTTCTCGTCCGAGAACCAGTGGTTCGGCCCCATCCGCAATCCCCACGATCCCGCCACCTCCCCGGGAGGATCGTCGGGAGGGTCGGCAGGGGTGGTGGCGGCCGGGCTGGTCCCTATCGCCATCGGCACCGACACCGGCGGTTCCATCAGGGTCCCGGCGGCACTGTGCGGCATCTACGGTCTGAAGGTGACCCACGGAAGGGTGCCCCTCCGGGGAATCTTCCCCCTGGGTCCCTCCCTGGACACGGTGGGGCCCCTGGCAGCCAACGCCGCCGACCTGGCTCTCGGCTACACCGCCATCGCGGGCTGGGATCCCGAAGATCCATGGTCATCACCTCGACCCGTCTCGGTGGAGAGGTCCAACAGCCCCCCGTCCCTGGCGGATCTCCGGGTCGGGCTTCCAACCCAGTGGTTGAAAGCAGCCCCGTACAGCGAGGGAAACTACCAGAGGTTTCACTCGATCATCGAGCAACTGGAGGGCATGGGAGTAAAGGTCGGCCACATCGACGATCCGGTGCTCTCGCCTCCAGGGAGAATCAACGACATCCTCTACCCGCAGGTGGCGGCGGTCCATCGGCTGTGGTGGGAGCAGGGCAAGCCCTACGGCGCCGAGGTCGCCGATCGGATACAGGAGACGCTGGCGATCGGAGGGAGCCATCCGTCTGAGACGCTGTTGAGCGCCCAGGCATGGCAGGCCCACCTCAAGCATCGGCTGGCGGCTGCATTCGGCTGTTTCGACCTCATCGCCATCCCCACTTCAGGGGGACTGCGCAAAGTGATAGGCAACATGGAGATGGAGACAACCAGGGGCACACTCCTCTACCGGCTCGTGCTCTCATGGTTTACCTCGCTGGTCAACACCAGCGGTTGCCCGGCCGTCAGCGTTCCGGTGCCGGAGGCCGACCAGAAAACCGGTGTCCCCTACTCCCTCCAACTGGTGGCTCCCTGGTGGAAAGAGGACCTCCTCCTCGGCACGGCCGCAGCCCTGGAGCGGGAGGGCATCGGCGGGGCGATCCTGGCGACCGCCCCGCCGGACTCGGGGGAAACCGAAAAACGTAACACGGTATCCC
>CAYWGY010000025.1:14426-18841 GCA_964458055.1 uncultured Acidimicrobiaceae bacterium
GGGCGTTTCCGTCTCCTCGCCCAATGGCGACGTATCCGATCTAAGGCAAGTCACCATCCGTTTCGCGGGTGACTCCGGAGATGGTATGCAGTTGGCCGGCAACCGGTTTGCCGACACTTCCGCCGCGCTGGGTAACGACCTCTACACACTCCCCAGCTTCCCGGCCGAGATCAGGGCGCCCGCCGGCACGCTTCCCGGCGTCTCCTCATACCAGATACAGATCGCCGACTGGGACATAGCCACCTCGGGTGACGTCCCCGACTGCCTGGTCGCCATGAATCCCGCCGCTCTCAAGACCAATATCGCCGACCTGAAGCAGGGAGGGATCCTGGTGGTCAACAACGAGGCGTTCGACGAGCGGGGACTCGCCAAGGCGGGCTATGACGACAACCCCCTGATCGACGGGAGCCTCAACCGCTACGACATGATCCAGATTCCGATGAACACCATCACCAAGGAAGCCGTCTCGGACAAGGTCACCGGACGCTCGGTCCTCCGGTCCCGGAACTTCGTGGCGCTGGGTTTTCTCGCCTGGCTCTTCCAGCGGCCCCTCGAGCCGGTCCAGAAGTGGACAGCTAAGAAGTTCGCCCGCATTCCCAACGTGGTGGAAGCCAACCTGGCGGCCCTGAAGGCGGGATACAACTTCGGTTTGACCACCGAGGCTTCGCGGACCATCTTCCAGGTGAAGCCTGCCAGCCTTCCTGCGGGCCTCTACACCAACCTCACCGGCAACACCGCCCTGGCCTGGGGACTGATCGCTGCCTCCTACTGCGCCAAGCTCCCCCTCTTCTACGGCTCCTATCCCATCACTCCTGCCTCTGACATCCTCCATGAACTCTCCCGTCACAAGAGGCTGGGAGTCAGGACCTTCCAAGCCGAGGATGAGATCGCGGCGGTGGGCGCCGCCATCGGCGCCTCTTTCGGAGGGAGCCTGGCAGTGACCGGCTCCTCCGGACCCGGGATTGCACTCAAGAGCGAAGCCATCAGCCTGGCCTTGACGGCCGAGTTGCCACTGGTGGTGGTCAACGTGCAACGAGCCGGTCCTTCCACCGGCATGCCCACCAAGCCTGAACAGACCGATCTGTTGTTCAGTCTCTTCGGTCGCCACGGCGAGTCTCCCGTCCCGGTGATCGCCTGCTCCACCCCCTCGGACGTGGTGGAAACCACCATCGAGGCCGCCCGCATAGCCCTCAAATACATGACGCCGGTGATACTGTTGTCGGACAATCACATCGCCAACGGAGCCGAGCCCTGGATGATCCCCAGCGCCGACGACCTGCCCGACATCAGCGTTCCGTTCGCATCTTCCCCCAACTCGGCGGATGGCCGGTTTCTCCCCTACCTGCGCGACTTCAACACCTTCTCCCGGCCGTGGGCCATTCCCGGCACCGAGGGCCTCGAGCACCGCATCGGCGGCTTGGAGAAAGAGAACATCAGCGGCAACATCTCCTACGATCCCGCCAACCACCAACTGATGACCGACTCACGAGCCTGGAAGGTGGCGAACATCGCCAACGACGTGCCTCCAGTGGAGGTTGAAGGGGCCCCGGACGCCGAACTGCTGGTCTTGAGTTGGGGGTCCAGCAAGGGCACCGTGGGAGCGGCCTGCCGCAATCTGATCCGGGAGGGTTACAAGATTGCGTTCGCTCATCTCCGCTACCTGAATCCCCTGCCTTCCAACCTGGGCGAGGTTGTGCACTCTTATCAGAAGTTGATGATTCCCGAACTCAACACCGGACAGTTGCGCTACATCATTCGCGCCAACTATCTGAAAGACGCCATCGGACTGAACAAGGTGGCGGGAACACCCTTCTACATCGGTGAAGTAAGAGACAAGCTACTGGAGATACTCCTGCCATGAGCCAGTTGACCTACACCCGTTCGGACTTCCAAAGCGATCAAGAGGTGAGATGGTGCCCGGGCTGTGGCGACTACACGATCCTGGCCTCGGTCCAGACCTTCATGACGAAGATGGGTATCCGCCGAGAGAACGTTGTGGTGGTGTCCGGAATAGGCTGTGCCGCCCGGTTCCCCTACTACATGAAGACTTACGGTTTCCACACCATCCACGGCCGGGCCCCGGCGATCGCCACCGGTCTCGCCTCCTCCCGCCCCGATCTCTCGATCTGGGTGGTGACCGGAGACGGAGACGCCCTCTCCATCGGCGGCAACCACTTCATCCACGCCCTCCGCCGTAATGTCAACCTCAAGATCCTGCTCTTCAACAACCAGATCTACGGGCTCACCAAGGGCCAGTACTCACCCACCTCGGAGGTGGGAAAGCGGACCAAGTCCACCCCCTTCGGATCGATCGACTACCCCTTCAATCCCGTGAGCCTCGCCCTGGGCGCAGAGGCCACGTTCGTGGCGAGGACCATCGACATGGACAGGGTCCATACCCAGTACATCCTCTCGGAGGCAATCGCACACCGGGGATCGGTATTCGTTGAGATCTACCAGAACTGCAACGTCTTCAACGACAAGGCCTTCATCAGTCTTACAGGCAAGACCGAACGCGTGGACAATCGGATCAACCTGGAGGAGGGAAAGCCGGTGGTCTTCGGGAGAGGTGGAGAACACTGCGTGGTCGCCGAAGGCGGGGAGGTCCGGATCCGGCCCACCTCCTCGGTGAACCCCGGACAGATCCTGGTCCACGACCCCACCCGCGACAATCCGAGTGTGGCCTTCTCGCTCAGCCGCCTGTCGCATGGGCCCTTCGGTCCCACCCCGCTGGGGGTATTCCGAAAGATCTCCCGTCCCACCTACGGCGAGGAGATGCAAAAGCAGATCGTGAAAGCCCAGGACCGGGGTCCCGGAGATCTGGATGCCCTCTTCAAATCCGCGGGGACATGGAAGGCTACCTGATGACTCCTGTTCCCGTGAGTGGACGGTCACGTTGGTAAACGTCCTCGGTGGAGAACTCGAACCCTGTTCGATGCGCCCGTTGACCGGCTATTACCGGAACGGTTACTGTGAAGTCCGCGGCGACGACATCGGTGTTCACGCCGTGTGCGCCGAGATGACAGAGGAGTTCCTGGAATTCAGCAAGTCAAGAGGCAACGATCTCAGCACCCCCATGCCGGTCTACGGGTTCGGGGGCCTCAGTCCGGGTGATTGCTGGTGCCTGTGCGCCTCGCGGTGGCAGGAAGCCTTCGAGGCCGGAATGGCGCCCCGGGTCCGCCTGGAGTCCACGTCGGTGGCCGCCCTCGAATGGGTGAACCTCTCCGACCTCAGGAATCACGCCACCTAGAACGCCTCTACCGGCGCCTCAACCAGTCACCCGCGGTCACGTCCTGACGACAACCCGCGAAAAAAGCCCCGGCCTGGGGATTGATTCCGTCCCAGCCACATTCCATATTGATGGGTACCAAACACCGACGAGGTCCGGGAGGCGCCATCCGGACCGCGCCAGGGATCAGATGTCCCCTGTCAACAGGCCCGCTCCCAGTGGGCGGCCCCTGCCCCGAGTAGGAACGGTGGTGGTGGGGGTGGGCCCGAAAGGTAGGTTTCCTGCCGACACTGATTCACCTTTGTTGACTGTTCCGGCTGGCGAATCACACTCGATACCCAACTGGCCCTCGTTCAAGCCTCGGACAGGTGTCAAGGCGCGTGAAGGCATTGGCTTTGAGGAGTCAGAGTGCCGCAGAAAGACCCACGGGCTCCCTGACTAACTCTTCGACGCCGCCACGGCTTGGGACACCGCCTCTCTGATGATGGGATCGGCCAGACGTGAGAAGGGAAGCGACTGCACCCACACCCGCCCCACTCCGCTGAGGGTTGCCAGGAATATCCCTTCACCTCCGAAGGCCATGGTCTTCAGTCCTCCGGCCCGCTCGATCGAGTACTCGAGGCCCTCCTCGAAACCCACCAGACAACCGGTGTCCAATCGAAGAGTCTCACCCGCCAGATGGCGCTCCACCACCATTCCGCCGGCGTTCACAAAGGCAATCCCGTCACCTTCCAGTTTCTGAAGGATGAAACCCTCTCCGCCAAAGAACCCACTACCCATGCGACGATTGAGATGCATGGAGACCTTGGTTCCCTTGGCTGCACACAGGAAGGCATCCCGCTGGCAAATGACCGAGTTCCCGATCTCGGCCAGATCCAGGGGGATGATCTTTCCCGGGACTGACGCTCCGAAGGCCACCTTGCTGCGACCCCACCCCGTGTTGGTGAAGTGGGTGAGGAACAGCGATTCACCACTCATCACCCTCCCTGCGACGCTGGCGGCCTTGCGAAAGAACCCTCCCCGGGCCGCCGGCTCGGAACCGTCGCCCAGCTTGGCCTCGAAGGTGATCCCCTCGTCAAGGAAGATCATGGCGCCGGCCTCCGCCACCACCGTCTCGCCGGGGTCCAGGTGTACTTCAACGAACTGGAGGTCATCCCCGAGAATCGTGTAGTCGATTTCATCGCTG
>CAYWGY010000026.1:0-18383 GCA_964458055.1 uncultured Acidimicrobiaceae bacterium
GCGCCGGCCCGGCAGAACGGCGGGTCGGCAACAAGAGCACAATCACGAAGGAGCACCGATGCAGATCAGAGGCGAAGAGGTAACGATCCCCACTTCGATGGTGGGAAACTATCCCAATCCGAGGTGGTGGGACGCTCATGTGGCGCGCGAGTGGAGCGGCGACCAGGAACCACCCGACTCGTTTGTACGGGAGGCCTTGGAGGACGCCATGGCATCCCTGGCCACCGATCAGGAAAACGCCGGGCTGGACATCATCACCGACGGCCGGCTTCACGGGGACAACTATGCCGACCAGGCGCTCTACTACTACTACAAGCGCCTGGGTTATGACCTGAAGGGTGGGTATCTCGGGTTCCCGATCTATAGCCGACTGCACGCCGGGACTCTCACCCGGGAGGTGAAGAGGCGCGGGGCGATCATGGTCGAGCAGGCTCGAGCGCTGAAGAGGGCCACCAACAAGCCGACCAAGATCCAGTACACAGGGATCCAGGTGCTCGCTCAGGCCACCAACGACCTCCATTACGACGCCCCATACGATCGCGCCATGGCGATCGCCGAAGCGGTGAACGAGGACATCCTGGAAGTGGACGCCATGGGAATCGATTTCATCCAGTTGGATGAGTTCACCTGGCCCTACTTCTACGAAGACTGGGCCATCGAAGCCTTCAACCGGGCCGTCCAGGGTGTGCAGAATGCCCAGATCATCGTGCACATCTGCTGGGGTAACTGGGGTGGCACGCCCGCGTACTATCCCGACGACACCGCCGGCGCAGGTGAGATATTCGACCTCACCATCCGTGAGGGCGACGCACCGGCCGCCACCGCCGCCATCGTTCCCCAGGCCTACGGGGGCAATTTCGATGTCCTCAACCTGGAGAGCTGCGGCCGGCGTTCCGATGACCTGTCGGGGCTGGAGGTGATCAGGGAGCATCCGCTGCCGGACAACGTGAGCTTCTGGGCGGGCGTCATCGACGTCAAGTCCACCATCACCGAGACGGCAGAGCAGGTGGCAGGACGCATCCGCCGACTCCTGGAGTACATTCCCGCCGACAAGCTGGGAGTCACCACCGACTGTGGATTGATCCTGCTGCAACGCTACATCGCCATCGACAAGTTGCACGCTATGGCGTCAGGCGCCGAGATCGTCCGGAAGGAACTCGCCGGCTGAACCGCCTCATCTGACAACAGAGTGGGAGGTCGCCGCTGTCCGGGTGGGCACGGCGACCACCCATTACACTTAATCTTCCAGCTACCCGGGGGAACTGTTCATGGCTCTAGCCGAGAGGCCCTCACCCAACGCAAGGGCACACCCATACCGTGGGTTGTCGGTCCAGCACATTGATCGCACGCCGGACCCCGACTTCATGATGGACTATCTGATGGGAAGGGAGGTGTACCGGCGAACCGACTATGTGGCGCTGGTTCACGGCGACCAGGTGGGACTGGCGGCGGTAGCCAGGGCGGACTCCGACGACCTCTTCGTGCCGGTGGTGGACGTCTCCGTCTGGTCCGGGCCTGAGGGGATGGCCTTGATCGAGGATCCCACCGTGGATTGCGGCAACGCCACCGCCCTGGCCGGTGCCGCTCGCCGCCATGACCGGCCGGGAGTCTCGGGTTACCTGGTCAAGGGCATGTACGAGCACATCAACTTCATATGGGAACCGGCGCCGCTAGAGATAAATGTCACCGAGGTGACGCCGCCGGAGCCCCCCAAGTTGCTTACGCAGGCGCAGCAGGTGGTGGCCTTCGACGAAGATCTGCCTCCCATCGACCTGCGGCTGGCGGCTGTTACCTTCTCCGACCTGGCCGGCAGGATGCCTTCGGATTCGTATCTGGTTCCCTGCAGGGGCGCCGGGCTGGAATTGCCGAGTGACCTGTCGTATCTCGACACCCGTCCCGCTGCCCGGTCGGATTGGGTGATGATCGGATGCGAGAGGTCGATGCAGTTCCACCGTCACTTCTACGGGGACGAGCCTCCGCAGGTGGACATCTGTCCGAAGAAGCGGATGGAGGGGGCCGATCCCGAGGGCATGTGGCTGGTCAAGTGCTGCATGCTGGAGCGTGGGACCGAACTCTCTGCGGGGAGGGCCGTGGTGCCCTGGGGCGCCAATCTAGACGAAGTACGGCACGCTCTGCGGTGGCTTACCGGCGTGGATCAGGGAGCGCTAGCCATAGGATGAGCATCCACCTGGGGGATTCCACGGTTTACGGACACCTGTGGGCGACCGAGGAGGGGCGAGAGATTCTGGGAGAGCAGGCGCGTTTTTCCTCGTGGTTGGAGATACTGGCATGCCTGGCGGAGGCACAAGCCGAGGTCGGCCTGGTCCCTGAGGAGGCGGCCGGAATAATCAGGACGCATCTGGACGCCATGGAAGTCGACCTGGAGCGGGTGGCGGCCGGGACCCGGGCGACCGGACATTCCACGCTGGGTCTCATCCGATACCTTCGGGAAGAACTGCCTCCCGAGGTCGGCGAGTGGGTGTACTACGGCGCCACCGTGCAGGATGTCAGCGACACATGGGCGGCCCTGGTCATGAAGAAGGTAGGGGATCTCCTCGAACGCGATCTGGCCCGCCTGGAGCAGGCCTCCCGGCGGTTGGCCTCCGAACATCGCACCACTCCCATGCTGGGCCGCACCCACGCCCAGCCGGGGCTTCCCATCCCGTTCGGCTTCAAAGCGGCAGTGTGGGCCGATGAGTTCTCCCGCCATCGCCAGCGGTTGCGGGAGGGACGGAAGAGATGGGAGGTGGTCCAGTTGGGAGGAGCACTGGGGACGATGGAGTTCTGGGGACAGGAGGCCGGCCCCCTTCTGGAGGCGTTCGCCCGGCGACTGGGGCTGGCGACGCCCACCATCTCCTGGATCACCAGCCGGGACCGCCCGGCGGAGTTCGTGGTGCTGGTGGCGATGGTCGCCACCACCGTGGCCAAGATCGGCAACGAGATCATGGAGTTGCAGCGCCTGGAACTGGGAGAGGTAAGGGAGCCTTTCATCCCGGGGACAGTGGGGAGTATCACCATGCCCCAGAAACGCAATCCCGAGTTCTCCGAACACCTTGACACCCTGGCAAGGCTGGTGCGGGCGGACGCCTCCGTCATGACCGAGGCGATGATCCAGTTGCACGAGCGTGACGGCCGATCCTGGAAGGCGGAGTGGATGGCATTGCCGCAGGCCTGCGCCATGACGCTGGTCTCCACCGGTTTTGCCGCGGTCCTCCTGGAGGGACTGGTGGTCGACCGGGAGAGAATGATGGAGAACATCGAAGCTCGCCAGGGCTTTGTCTTTGCCGAGCCGGTGATGCGGGCGCTTTCTGACCGTATCGGAAAGCACACGGCCCATGACGTCGTCTACGAGGCTGCCATGAAGGGCGTCGATTCGGGCATGGGATTCGTTGATGCCCTCCTGGCCGACGGGCGGGTGACCAGGTACCTGGACCGCGAGGAGATAGAGAGCCTGTTCGACCTGGAGAAGGTGCTTGGAGCAGCGCCCGACATGGTGGACCGCGTGCTGGGAGCGGGTGCTTGACCGCCCGGGTGTCCGTCGCCACCCTCCCCACCCCGCTGGTGGCGGCGCCCCGGCTCTCGGAGGCACTGGGAGTGGAGGTGTGGCTGAAGCGGGATGACCTTACCGGTCTGGGGTTGGGGGGCAACAAGGCTCGACCCCTGGACTACCTTGTCGGTGATGCCCTGGCCGGGGGCGCCGACTACTTCGTCACCGGCGGAGGGCCGGGCTCCAACTGGGTTCTCATGGCGGCTCTGGCCGCTCTCGGCAGAGGCCTGGGTGTGGAGGTGGTGCTCTTCGGCACGAAGGATGCCCCGGAGGTTGGGTGCCTCCGCCTTCTCAAACAACTTCCAGGGGTGACGGTTACATTCACGGGCACTCCGGACCGGTCCTCGGTCGATCCCCTGCTGGAGTCGGTGTCCTCGGACCTGCGAGAGCGCGGACACAGACCCTATGTGGTCGGCAGGGGAGGGGCAGGACCGGTGGGCGCCCTGGGATACGTGGATGCCGTGGACGAAATGAGCTCTCAACTGGAGGAACAGGGTGTAGACGCAGGCACGGTCTGGTTGGCCACGGGGTCGTGCGGCACCCAGGCGGGCCTGGTGGCCGGTTACCGCAGGCCGGGATGCGCCAGCACCAAAGTTGTCGGCGTCTCCGTCCACCGGCCGCTCGAGGAGTGCCGTCAGCGCATTGCCGCCATCTCCGATGCCGCCCTTGATCTGTTGGAGGTGGAAGACAGACCGGCGGCGGACTGGGACGTGTTGGACGGCCTACGGCCTGATCCGGAGCAGGTCGGAGACGCCGCCCGGTTGATGATGACGACCGAGGGTCTCTTCTTGGACCCAGAGTTCGGCGCGCCGGCGCTGGCGGCCCTGGTAAGCGGCGCGGCGGAGGTGGCGGAGCCGGTGGTCTTTCTGGTCACGGGGGGAGCGCCCGGGCTGTTCGTGGGGCCTCCGCCGGGATGAAGGAGCCGCCGGAGGGCTACCTGGGATCGGAAGGCCGTCTGGCCGAGGGTCCGTCGCCACGGCTGGTGGAAGCCGGGTATGCCCTGGAGCTGGCCGACGCCTCCTTCCTGCACACAGGTCTCTGTCTGGCCGACCTCGCCCATGTCCTGGAACTGGACCGGACCGGCGTGCTTCCCGAAGGTGTTGCCCGCGCACTTTGCCGGGAGTTGCTCGACTTCATCTCGACCTCGGTGGAGGACTTTCCCTACGACGCCGTGTACGGCGATGCCTACAACAGCCGCGAGCGCGAACTCGAGAAGCGGCTGGGGAGCATTGCCGGGTGGTTGCCCACCGGTCGCACCCGGAGAGAGGCGGGCCGGATCGCCCTGAGGCTGGCCCTGCGCGAGAGGATCCTGAAACTTCACGGGGCGGTGGCCAGGCTGGCTTCGACCCTGGCGAGGCGGGGAACGGAATTGGCGGAGACCGCCTGGAACGACACCACCTACCTCCAACCCGCCCAGCCTTCCAGTTTCGGCCATTACCTGGCCGGGTTCGGCGAGCAGGCCACCCGCGACCTCGAGCGCCTCGGGCTGTGCTACCGGTGGGTGAACCGATCGCCCGCCGGTTCGGGTGGCGTGGGGGGCACGACCATTCCCCTTGATCGGGAGCGCCTGGCCGCAGTGCTGGGTTTCGATGGACCCACCGCTCACATCCGGGACGGCATGTGGTCCGCTGATGCTCTGATAGATGCCGCGGTGGCCGCCACGCAGGCGGTTATGACGGTTGATCGGCTGGCGGAGGACCTGGAGATCTTCACCAGTCCCCAGTTCGGCTACCTGCGCCTGGCCGGGGGAACGGCGCGAGCGTCGGTGCTGTTGCCGCAGAAGCGCAACCCCTACTCGCTCTCTGTCATCAGGGGAGGCGCCGGGACCCTGATCGGCAGGACAACGGGACTGATGGCCACCCAGAGGACGCCGTCTGCTCGCACCGACAACTGGCTCTATGCATACGGAGAGGTGATCGGGGCGGTGGAGATGGCCACCCGCCTGGTCGAGTTGGGTGAGGAGGTCGTAGACGCCATGGAAGTCGACTTGGAAGCCCTGGAGCGCTCGGCCGGGGCGCATTTCTCGCTGGCAACCGATCTGGCCGAGCGGATGGTGCTCCACCAGGGCCTGGACTACCGGAGCGCCTACCGGGTCGTGGGCCGTGCAGTGGCGACGGCAGAGGCGAAGGGGCGGCGTTGGCCTTCCGCGGATGACCTCGCGGAAGCGGCGCGCCGGGTGGGTGTTGACATCGAAACGGGAAGTCTGGTCGGAATGGACACGCAGGACTTCTCGGAGGTGGTGGATCTCAGGAGGGGGACCGGTTCCTGTTCCTCCGCCCGGGTGTTGGAGCATTGCCGGTCGGTGGAGGACAGGGTTGCCAGCGCCAGGGACTGGTCGACCGCTGCCGCCGAAAAAACCCGGGACGCGACCTCCCGACTCTTGGAGGCCGCCTCTACAATCGTTGAGCACTAGAAATGCCGGTGCTTCAGATCAGATGCCCCGATTGCGATCATCAGTATCGCTCGCTCATCCCCCCGGGCGCCCGAACGCCCAGGGTGTGGGTCTGTTCCAAGTGCAAGGGGCGGAACGGCCAACCCGAGGGCGAGGTCGGCGATTCCGATCACCCCTGGTCTCAAGAGACCATGGACACCTGCTGCGGTTGAGGGTCTCTTACCAGTCGTTCCAACAGCGGCAGTCTCCTTTCCAGTGAGATGGTGGGAAAAGAATCAGTCTCTCAAGGTTGACTTTGCTGTCACGGTGTCGCCACATTAGAGAAGTCAATCACCGCAAGGGTCCGTTCCGGCGTCGTTTGGACCCCTTTGAGGGATCAGTTTTTCGGGACAAGCATCCCGTTCGAGCCGGGCGAGAGCTTGTCCATTCAAGAATGGTGGTGGTGGCGGGGGCGGGCCCAGAGGGCGCCGGGTAACAGAGGGTTTTCGCGGGATACGTTATGGGTTTCCCGAATAACTCCGTTTTGGGCCCTTATGTCCAGACACTGACGATGATCGCCATTACAACATGGCCGATCACCCCGACTCCTCCGTTGACAAGGACCAGGTTCATCGAGCGCCCCTCGTAGCCGGCATTGACCCCAGCCTGGGCAGCCACGAATGTCACTCCTGTGAAGAGACCCAGCACCAGCCCCTCGCCGAGAGAATCGGCGCCGATTCCGTGGGCAATCATTGCCAGCACCATTGCCATCAGAAAGTAGGCGAGGTAAGTCCCTACGAAGATGAACGGATTGGGGGAGGCCTTCGAAGGATCAACCTCCGCCGCCTTCATCCACCGGGTTCCCATCACCTTGGGTTGGTACCAGACGGCGCCCACGGCGAAGAAGGCCAGGGCGGCCACCACGATGGCCAGCCAATTCAAACTACTGAAAGAAAGCATGAGAAGTCCTCCGACGATTGACGATTCGGTTGCCCAGCCTACCTGCCTTGGTCCCAGGGAACTCTCCGCTGCCGCCCCGTGAACCATCGGCCGAGAGCTTGGATCAGGGGCGTGGTGTCCGCGTTTGTCCCGATTGGCGCACCAGGATTCGCAGTTGTGCGTGGCCGGCCTTGCAGCGGGCTGTCAATCCCGCAGCATGCATGCGACGATGTCCAATGCTATTTGAAGGAGATCCATCCAGCCGGAGCCCTCCTGGCGTTCTCTACGCCGCTTCCTGCCCTCGGAGGCGGCGTTCCTGGCGGCTTGAAACCGCGTCTGCGTCTGCAGGCGATCATCGGCTCTGCGACGGGCTAACGCTTTCCTGGATTCCCATTCCTCGCGAGTGATTCTGTGATGTGAAGCTATATGTCACCGCCCGCCCCTCGGGGAAGGCTCCATTGGGAGAGCAACACAAGCCGGAGTCGGCCCCGAGTTGGTCCCTGGCGGCACCACAGACCTGCTGCGTTCCGGACTGTCCTGACCTAGCTGGCGGCCCTCGTCAGGATCCGGTTGCGCTCGGACTCGTTCAACCCGCCCCATATCCCGTATGGCTCCTTTAGCGTCAGGGCATAGTCACGACAGGGAGAAGCCACCCGGCAGCGTCCGCAAATCGCCTTGGCGCGGCTCTCCCGTCTCTCCTTCTCGTCCTTTTTCTCGGACGTCGTTGGGGGGAAGAAGAGGCTGGAACGTACCCCCTTGCAAAGCGCCTTACGTTGCCAGTTGACGTTGGTGCGAGCCATGGGGACCTCCATCCGCTTCCGAATGGGAGTAGAAAATAGACCGGTTGGTCGGTTTTGTCAAGGAAAACTTATCTAACGGTTGTCGATGGGTGACACTTCCAGGGTGTCACCTTCCACTCCCTGCACCCTCACGGCGTCTCCGGAACGCAGGGCGGCGGCGCGATGGGAGGTGGCCTTCCACCGGCCGCCCTCCACTTCCACAACTCCATCGGGGTCAAGATCTGTGACTGCCGTTCCAGGTTCTCCGATGAGTTCTTCCCTTCCAATAGCCGGAGCGCTGAATCGGACCCGGGCCACGGTTGGCATGGCCAGGAGGAAGAAGAACGCCACGGCCGCCACGGTCAGGGCCCAGCCCGGCCATCCGAGAGTGATCTGGGGAGCCCCTCCGAAGAGAAACAGTCCTGATACCGCCACGGCCCCCAGTCCGCCCGTCGAGAGGAAGAGCACACCACCTCTCTGGTACGAGAACGCAAGCAGGCCGATGCCTCCCAGCATCAACGCCAGAGCCCACCAGCGCAGGGGAAGAGCGGCCGGCCCGTAGGCGCCCAGACCCAGGGAGATGGCGGCTACCACGGCCGCCATGCCGGGTCCCACCGCGTAGAACTCAAAGACCGCAACGGTCAATCCGGCCATGAGGAAGAAGAAGGCCACTTCCGGGCGGGTGGAGAGGCCGATCAACTGCGTCCACAGGCCCGGTCGGCGCAGAACGGTCTCGAGGACCGTGACTCCCTCTGTCCCATCCTCGGCAACAAAGGGCCGGGTGGTTACCAGGGTGATCTTCTCGTTCCCTACATCCAGAGAGGCCCCGTCGAGGACTTGCAAGAGTTGACGGGGAGAGGCCGTCTCCGAGGATGCCATGTCGATGAGTCCCGGAATGGGACCGTCTACGACGATCAACTCGGCGTCGGCTGTGTAGGCGCCCTCCACGGGAGCTTCCATTTTCGGTTCACCCACCACGGTGGGAAGCCAGTGGCCCATCTCCACGCCGGGGGCTGCCGAGCGGATCGGGGCCAGTGAGACCAATTGAGCCGCTCCACCATATGCCACCGCCGGAGCAGGTCCCACCCAAACCCCCAGGGGAAGGGGAGGGTCCCGCACCACGTCCACCAGGTCGTCGAAGCGTTCCGGGTCGGCCACCACCCCCGGGGAGTCGACCATGAGAATCACCAGTTCGACCCTTCCCGATCCTGCATGCTCCGGCCGTCTCGAGCGTTCGGCGTCATCGATGGTGTCGAGAATGAAGTCGACCGTGGCGTTGTGGATGGCGCCCTCCACCGCCACCAACTCGATTGTGTCGGGTAGGGGCTGGGCCGATGCCATGCCGGCAAGGGTCATAAAGGCCCATGTCAGCGCTGCCATCCAGATCAGGACCCGCGCTTTGCCGGAGGGGGCGGTCCGTGGGCGGGGAGCACTCATCAAACAGCCTTGGAATCGGAGAAGAAGGCGCCGTCCGCGGTGGGTACCCTTGTTGTTGACATGACCAGCATCTTTCTCGTTGCCGAGGCCCCCTGGGTTCGCAACGACGTGTTGTCGGCCACCGATGATACCCGCTATGAGATAGTTGAATTCGGTGACCCGACCGAGGCCATCGAGGGCATAGCCGCGGCTGAGGCGGGGTCGGTGGCAGTGGTGGACATGCAGGTGGGGAGCATGGGAGGCATGGCCATTTGCCGAGCGATCAGGGAGGTCAGAACCGAGTTTTCCTCGCCGCCCGTGCCGACGATTTTGCTGTTGGACCGCCCGGCAGACGCCTTCCTGGCTCGGCGGGCCGGTGCGGCGGGTTGGGTCCTGAAACCGTTCACCGCCCACGAACTGCGCTCCGCCCTGGAAGGGGTCGTAGAAGCGATTTCCGCCGGGATGGAGTCACAACCCGGGTCGTGACCTCCTTTCACATAGCGGCGATGGCGGGGATCGTCCTCTGCATCGCGGCCTCCGGTTTCTTCTCCGGTTCCGAGACCGCTCTCTTGGCGCTTCCCCGGGAGCGAGGTCCCCAACTTGCACGGGAGGGACGAAGCGGCGAGAGGGTGATGCATTTGGTGCAGGATCTGGAGAGAACCCTGGCAATGCTGCTGGTTGCCAACAACTTCGTCAACATACTGGCCGCCTCCCTGGCCACCATCCTGGCGGTGGACTTCATAACGGCGCTGAGCGACCCGGGTATGGGAGAGGCATGGGGACCGTGGCTGGCCACCGGAGTCCTGACGGCGGTGATCCTGGTCGCGGGAGAGATCACCCCCAAGACCATTGCCGCCCGTCACCCCGAAAGCTATGCCAGGGTGGTGGCGCCGATCCTGTGGGCCGTCTCACGGGGGCTTAATCCCATCGCCAGGGTCTTCTCGGCGGTTAGCAGGTTCCTTCTACGGCTGGTCGGTATCCGCTCGGGGCCGCTCAGCCCCGCCACGGAGGACGACATCATGGCGTTGGCGGAACTCAGTGCCCAGGCAGGGGAGATCGATGCGGCCGAGCAGGAGATCATCGAGCGGCTGTTCGAACTGGCCGATCGTCCCGTCCGGGAGTTGATGACCCCCCGGCTGGAGGTGATATCGCTGCAGGCGCCGGTCGACTTCGAACAGGTCCGCGGAGCCGTCGCCCGGACCAGCCACTCCCGGTATCCGGTGGTGAAAGCGGGGGGGACCCTCGATGACCTGGTGGGGGTGCTCTACGTCAAGGACTGGTTGCGACACGAGGATCCCGCCTCCCAGGAGACCATCGACCCCGGGAAGCTGATAAGGGATCCCCTGGTGGTACCGGAGAGCTATCCGATCCTCTCGACACTGATGATGATGCGGCGCAACCGCATCAGTCTGGCCGTGGTGATTGACGAACACGGTGGTGTGGAGGGGGTGGTCACCGCCAAGGACCTGGTCTCGGAGTTGGTGGGAGGAATCCAGGACGAGCACGACCCCGCGGCGCCCTTGGCCTTTCCGACCGGGTCGGGACGATGGGTGGTCGAGGGAAGGCTCCCCATGGAGGACCTCGCCGAGATGATTCCCCGTCCGCTCCCCTCCGGTCCCTACGACACTGTCGCCGGACTCTATCTGTACCTGGCCGGCAGGATACCCCGGCCCGACGATACGACCTCGGTGGACGGGATCAACTTCAGGGTGCTGGCGATGGATCGCCTGCGTATTTCCCGCCTGGCCGTCTGGCTGGATCCCACAACCGACCGCGAACCGTCGGCTTCTTGAAACAAAGGCGTTCGAGTTGATGGTCGGGACGGCCGGATTTGAACCGGCGACCTCAGCGTCCCGAACGCTGCGCGCTGCCAAACTGCGCCACGTCCCGTAAGCACCCGATGTTACCGGCCCCGAAGGGCCCGGATTCCAGAAGTTCCCTCCCGGAGATATCATCTGGTCGAGAGAACATGGATAACCAGCTTGCCCCTCCCGGGAAGAGGACCCGGGATCACCACCACCTGCGGCCTGCTGTCAGCTGTCAGGGTCTCACCGGGATCTCCTCGACGGTGGTGAGCAGGTAGGTTATGCCGGCGAAGCCCATTCGTTCCGTCCTGGGCCTGTCCTGTTTGTTGTGCGGCAGGCTCTACCCGGCCGAAGAGGTGGACTACATATGTCCCCGCCACGGCGGGGCGGCCACCTTGTCGGTGGTCTACGACTACGAATACCTCTCCCGCTCGATCACACCCGACGAGATAAGCGCAGATCCTGACTCCTCGATCTGGCGTTACCGGCGCCTGCTTCCCGTCGATCCCGGCGCCGATCCGCCTCCGCTCCATGTGGGAGGCACGCCTCTGCTTCCGGCAAGGGTGCTGGGGCAGGGCTTGAAAGTGAAACTGTGGGTAAAGGACGAGGGTCGCCAGCCCAGCGCTTCGCTGAAGGACAGAGCTTCCGCTATCGCTGTCCTCAAGGCGAAGGAGCGGGGCGCAGGAATCATCACCGCCGCCAGCACGGGCAACGCCGGAGCGGCATTGGCTGCCCTCTGTGCCGCTGCCGAGATACCCAGCGTCATATTCGTGCCCGCCACAGCGCCCCAGCCGAAGGTGGCCCAACTCCTCTCCTTCGGCGCCACGGTCCTGTTGGTCAACGGCAGCTACCACCAGGCGTTCGATCTCTGCCTGTGGGCGTCGGAGGAGTTCGGCTGGTACAACCGCAACACCGGCTACAACCCCTACATGACCGAGGGGAAAAAGACAGTCTCCTATGAAATATGGGAGCAGATGGGCTTCGAGGTGCCCGACGCGGTTGTGGTGAGTGTGGGTGACGGCTGCATCATCGGCGGGGTCCACAAGGGTTTCGAGGACCTTCGCCGTCTGGGATGGACCAACCGGGTCCCCAGGCTCATCGGGGCGCAGGCAGAAGGCAGTTCCTACATGTACGAGGCCTGGAAGAACTCCGAGGACCTCATGACCAAGCCTCCGGTTCCCGCCAGGACGGTGGCGGACAGCATCTCCGCCGACCTTCCCCGGGACCGTTTCAAGGCGATGGCGGCGGTCACGGAGACAGGAGGGGCCTTCGTGAGGGTCTCCGACCGCCAGATACTCTCGTCAATGGTCACGATGGGACAGCGGATGGGGGTGTTCGCCGAACCGGCGGCGGCCGCCGCCCTGGCGGGACTGAGAGTGGCTCGCCGGGAGGGACTGGTCGAAGAGGGGGAGAGGGTGGTGGTGATCAGCACAGGAAACGGACTCAAGGACATCGACGCGGCCATGGCGGCCGTCACCGAGAGCGGTGAGGGTCCCCTCATGGTCGATCCTGAGATCGAGGCGCTTGCCGAGCGGTTGGCCGCACACTTTCTGGGGGAATAGGAACTCCGTGGAACCGGTCCCCATTTGCGGTGGGCTAAGCTATCTACAAGCGTTTTTATACAAAAGGTAAAGCTCTCATGATTGATCTGACCATCGTTCCCGAGGTGAGGGAGCGGGCTGCTCGGCGGGCCGCGGAGTTGGGGCTCCTGATTCCCACTTTTGCGCAGATGCGATCCCCCGAGACGGCGCCCGACTCCATAAGGAGCCAACTCCGCGGAGTCGGTCTCTGGGACCTGCACCCAGCCAACCTCTTCAGGGTCACCTGGAGGAACGAGCCGGTTGAACGGGGCGGAGGCTTCGGCGGTCTCAACTACCTGGAGTTTCCTCCCGAACTCACCGGCGTGCAGGCGCGGGTGATCGCGCTGGTCGGCAAGTGGTTCCCGACCGGCGCTCACAAGGTGGGCGCCGCCTTCGGTTGCCTGGCGCCCCGCCTGGTAACCGGCCAGTTCGATCCGACCCGCCAACTGGCGGCATGGCCCTCCACGGGTAACTACTGCCGGGGAGGCGCCTATGACTCCCGGATACTGTCCTGTCGTTCCATCGCCATCCTCCCCGAGGGGATGAGCAGGGAGCGGTTCGAGTGGCTCGACACGGTCGCCGACGAGGTAATCGCCACTCCCGGGTCCGAGAGCAACGTCAAGGAGATCTTCGACAAGTGCTGGGAGTTGCGCCGCTCGGGCCGGGACATCGTCATCTTCAACCAGTTCGACGAGTTCGGCAACTACCTGTGGCACTACTCGGTGACCGGTCCTGCCTTCGCCGATCTTGCAGAGGAACTGATGGGACCCGGCGACCGGGTGGCCGGGGTTGCCCTGACCACCGGGTCCTCGGGTACGCTGGCGTCGGGCGACTACGTGAAGGAACGCTTTCCGGGGAGCATGATCGCCGCCGCCGAGGCTCTCCAATGTCCCACCATGCTGCAGGGAGGTTTCGGGGAGCATCGCATCGAGGGGATCGGAGACAAGCACATACCCTGGATCCACAACGTCCGCAACACCGACATGGTGGTGGCGGTGGACGATGCCGCTCCTCTGGGTCTCATCCGGCTTTTCAACGAGCCGGCGGGGCGCGACTACCTCTCCGCCCAGGGGGTGGCGGACGACCTCATCGCATCTCTCGACCTACTGGGTATATCCGGGGCGGCCAATCTGCTCTCGGCCGTCAAGATGGCCAAGTGGTACGAGTTGGGAGGCAACGACCTGGTGTTCACCGTCCTCACCGACTCCATGGATCTCTACGGAAGCCGCCTCGAGGAACTCAACGAGGCTCATGGCGAACTGACCACCGCCGATGCGGCGGCCACATATCACCGGTACCTGCTCGGCGCCTCAACCGACCACATGGCGGAACTCACCCATCCGGAGCGTCGTCGCATCCACAGTCTCAAGTACTTCACCTGGGTGGAACAGCAGGGCAAGTCCGCATCCGAACTGGAGGCGCAGTGGTACGAACCCGGTTACTGGGAGGAAATCCGCCGGGCCGGGGAATTGATCGATCCGCTGATCGACGAGTTCAACGAGATGGCGGGTTCGGGCTGAGGGTGGACTCTCCTGGCTTCCCCCTGTCGGTGACCTGGGAACTGCCCCGCTGGGCACATGACATGGTGGCGCCCGGGCAACGGTTCCCGACCACCTCGGAGAGGATGTCACTGGCGATCGAGCTCTCCCGGCGGAACATGGTGGAACAGACGGGTGATCCGTTCGGTGCGGCGGTCTTCGATCTCTCCACTTGCCGTCTCGTGGCGCTGGGCGTCAATGTGGTGGTTCCGAGCGCCACCGTGGCCGCCCACGCGGAAGTGGTGGCTCTCTGCCTGGCCGGAGTGGCGGTGGGCAGCCACCTCCTGGGGGCGGGGACCGGGAATCCGATCCAGTTGGCCACCAGCTGTGCTCCCTGCATGATGTGCCAGGGCGCCATAGCGGGCTCCGGGGTGTCCAGCCTGCTGATAGCGGTCCGAGAAGACGACACCCGGTCACTTGGATTGGGCGGCAGCCGTCGGCCTCCCGAGTGGGTGGAGTTGTTGGAACAGCAGGGGATCGCGGTAACCGAGGACGTTCTGAGGGAAGAGGGTGTGGAAGTGCTCAGGGAGTATGCATCGAGGGGAGGGGGGAGGAAGGAGCGCCCATGATCTCGCCTCTTCCCGTGCGCATGCGTTGGGAACTTCCTGCCTGGGCGCAAGAACTGGTGGAACCCGGAAAGCGGTTCCCGACCGTCTCGGAGCGGATGAAGTTGGCGGTGGAGCTTTCGAGGCGCAATGTCGCCGAGCAGACAGGAGGTCCCTTCGGAGCGGCGGTGTTCGACCTGGATTCCTGCCGTCTGCTGGCGCTGGGGGTGAACCTGGTTGTTCCCGCCATGTCCTCGGCCGCCCATGCCGAAGTGGTGGCCATCTGCCTGGCCGGTCAGGCGGTGGGGAACTACGATCTCTCGGTGGGCAACGGTGGCCCCACGGAGTTGGCCACCAGCACCTCCCCGTGCGCCATGTGCCTGGGGGCGGTCCCCTGGTCGGGGGTTGCCCGCCTGGTGATAGCGGCCCGGGAGGAGGACGCCCGCTCGGTGGGATTCGACGAGGGGAACCGTCCGGCCGACTGGGTCGAGGGCCTGGAGAGGAGGGGGATTGCGGTTGTCCAGGACGTCCTCCGGGATGAGGCGGCGGCGGTGCTGAGGGCCTACGTGGGTGGAGGAGGACCGGTCTACAACAGCACCAGGACGGAGGGATAGCGGCTTGCACGAACTCCAGCACCGGGCCGACCTGACCGGTCGCTACGAGTCGCCATCCACGGTGGAGGAGGCGCTGGCGCTGCTGGCCGGCCACCGGGAACGGGCGAGGCTGATCGCGGGAGGCACCGACCTGGTCCTGGAGTTGCGCCGGGGAGTGCGCAGGGGTGTGGAGGTGTTGGTGGACATCTCCCGGGTGGGCGGCCTGGACGGGATCGAAGAGGACGCCGACGGGGTCATCCACCTGGGACCCCTGGTCACCCACGGCGACGTGGTGTCCTCGGAGGTGTTGTGGAACCGGGCTCTCCCCCTGGCGCAGGCCTCACTCGAGGTGGGAGCTCCTCCGCTCCAGGCGCGGGCAACGGTGGTGGGCAACCTGGTCACCGCCAGCCCTGCCAACGACACCATCTCCGCTCTGAACGCGTTGGACGCCTGGCTCACCATTCGATCCGAGAGGGGAGAGCGCCGCCAACCCGTGGCCGAGTTCTATCCCGGCTTCCGCCAGACGACCCTGGCGCCAGACGAGATGGTGACCGGCGTGAGCTTCAGGGGGCTTTCCTCCAACCAATCCGGTGTCTTCGTGAAGCTCGGTTTGCGGATGGCCCAGGCGATCTCGGTGGTGCACATGGCTCTGGTGGCAGAACGCGACTCCGAAGGGGTGGTCACGACGGCGCGTCTCGCCCTGGGCAGCGTGGCGCCGGTCATCGTGCGCTCCCCAGGCGCCGAAGGGGAACTGGTGGGTCGTCCACTTGACGAGGCCGCCATTGCGGCCGCGGCAAGGGCGGCCGCCGAGGGTATAGAGCCCATCGACGACCTGCGGGGCACCGCGGAGTACCGGCGTTGGACCACCGAGACCATGGTCCGCCGGGCGCTGTCGGCGCTCGCCAAAGGAGACGAACGGCGGATGGTCCCGGCGCGTCCGGTCTCTTTCGGCGCTACCGATCAGCCGACGCTGGCCCGGGCGTATTCCCATGAAGAGGGAGATCCCATCGAAGCGGTGGTCAACGGCAGGCAGGTCACCACCCGGACCGGGTCCGACTTGACCCTTCTCGACTGGTTGCGGGATGTGGCCGGTCCGGCGTCGGGGGCGGCGCTCACCGGGACCAAGGAGGGGTGTGCCGAGGGAGAATGCGGAGCGTGCCTGGTGTACCTCGATTCCGAGGCGGCCCTCTCCTGTTTGACTCCGGCCGCCCGCGCCCACCGGGCGGCGATTGTCACCGTCGAGGGACTGGCGAACGGCGGGCTTCACCCGGTCCAGGCAGCCTTCTGCCGGACGGGCGCCGTCCAGTGCGGCTACTGCACCCCGGGTTTTCTCATGTCGGCCGCCAAGCTCCTGGAACAGATTCCCCTGCCCACCGAGGAGGAGATCCGCTGTGCTCTCGGCGGGAACCTGTGCCGCTGTACCGGCTACTACCCGATCGTCCAAGCGGTGGCGGAGGCTTCAGGAGGGTCGCGGTGAGCATCGGGCGCTCTTCCCTCCGGCCCGACGCCCTTCCCAAGGTCACCGGTGAGGCGCTGTACCCCGCCGACCTCTACCGTCGCGACGCCCTGTACGCCAAGGTGGCCTTCACCGGCAAGCCCCATGCGAGGATGGTGTCCATGGATGTGTCGGAGACCATGGCCGTTCCCGGGGTGGTGGAGGTGGTCACGGCGGCAGACGTGCCGGTGAACGAGTACGGACTCACCCGGTTCGACCAGCCGGTGCTGGTGGGTGTGGGAGGGACGGGCCGGAGTGCGGTGCCGTCGGAGATCAGCCGTTGGGAGGGAGACCAGATGGCGGTGGTGGTGGCGGAGACCCGCCGGCAGGCGGAGGAGGGCGCCAGGCTGCTTCGAGTGGAGTGGGAGGAGCTTCCGCTGGTACCCGACCTCGACACGGCCCGCACCGACTCGGTGTTGGTACATCCCCACAACGGCCTCGGGACAAATACCTACAAACACCTGAAGTTCCGGGTTGGCGACATGGAGGAGGGATGGCGAGCCGCGGATGTCGTGGTGAGCGGCACCTACGAGTTGCCCCACCAGGAGCACGCCTACCTCCAGCCAGAGGCGGCTCTCGCCTATCTCGACGACACCGGCCGGATCACCGTTGAGATCGCCGGCCAGTGGACCCATGAGGACCGCGAACAGATCGCCCACGCCATGGACCTCGACCCCGAACGCATAAGGGTGATCTACCCGGCCATCGGCGGGGCCTTCGGCGGACGGGAGGACATGTCCCTCCAGATCGTGATGGCCCTGGCGGTCCGCAAGCTCTCCGCAAGAGGCATCAACCGGCCGGTGAGGACGGTCTGGTCGAGAGAAGAGAGCATCATCGGGCATCACAAGCGCCATCGGGCCGTGATCCACGCCCGCTGGGGCGCCACCCGCGATGGCCTGCTGACCGCCGCCGAGGCTGAGGGTTGGCTGGACGCCGGCGCCTACAACTACACCTCCGACAAGGTGATGGGAAACATGCACCTATGTTCGGTCGGGCCCTACCGGATCCCCAACGTCAGGGTGGACTCGCGGGTGGTGTACACGCACTCCGTCCCTGGCGGCGCCTTCCGGGGATTCGGCGCGCCGCAGGGGGCGATGGCCGCCGAGGGACAGATGAACCGGCTGGCGGCGGCGCTGGGCATGGACCCGGTGGCCCTCCGCCTGCTCAACTGCTACCGGGAGGGCGACATCGGCGTGTGGGGTTCGAAGGTGCCCTCGGGGGTCAGTATCCCCCATGTGATAGAGGCCTGCGCCGATCGGGCCGGGTGGGAGGCGCCCCGCCAATCCGATGTCTCCCCGTTTCCGGTCTTCCGCTCCCTCCCGCCGGAACCTTCCCGCCAGCGCCGGGGGAGAGGGTTTGCCTGTGGGTTGAAGAACGTCGGGTTCTCCTTCGGGTTTCCCGAGCGTTGCGAGGCGGAGATCGAGCTCTGGGGCGACGAGGAGGTGGAGCGGGTGGTGCTCTATCACGGCGGAGCAGAGGTGGGACAGGGCGCCCACACCGCCTTCGCCCAGATGGCGGCCGAGGCGGCGGGCGTGGATCTTGAACGAGTGGAGACGCGTTATTCCGACACAGCCCACACCGGTGACTCGGGATCGGCATCGGCCTCGAGGCTCACCTGGATGGCCGGGAACTCGATTCTCGGCGCCACCGAGGAGGCCCAGAAACGGTGGCTGGAAGGAGACCGCCCCGCAGTGGGAAGGTTCCGATTCGTCCCGCCGCCGACCGAGACCTTCGATCCGGACACCGGCGCCGGGGAACTCAACTTCGCCTACGGA
>CAYWGY010000027.1:0-17951 GCA_964458055.1 uncultured Acidimicrobiaceae bacterium
TACCGGTTCATCTACTCCGAGATCATTGACTACATCAGGGCACATCCCGTCTGTCCGAATCCCGGTTCTGTCCAAGCGGTAACGCAGTAGTTCACATGTAACAGAGCGGGGATTCGCCGGTCGCGGTTACATAGCCGGCCACTGGCTGGTTATCGCCGTCAGTTGGTCTATGGGAAGGTAGCAGTCCTCGCCGTGGGCGCCTGCCAGCCAGATGTGATCAGAGCTCACCGCCCGGATACGGCCTTTCCTGCTCACTTCCATTAAGGGGGTGAAGACTTCGACTGGCGCCTGTGCCAGTTCCAACTCCAGTAACCGGGCCCGCCATGTGGGAGCGACGCCCCTGGCCGCGGCGCCTCCCGAGGAGCGTCTCTGCACCACCATGGCGATCCGGTCGGTCCGGGCATCCACCCGAACAAGATCGGTCTTCACGGTTACATAGTCCTTCCCGCAACCAACAACCTCGCCCGAGAAGCGGGAGCCGGCGGCCTCAATGGTGACTCGGTCTCCTCTGTGAAGGAGAATCTCCACCACCTCCCTCAGTCGCCGCCGCCGCAGTCGGCCCTGATGTACCTCGAATTCCGTGGCCTCCCGTTCTGCCCGCCACTCCTGTCCTGCCCCTTCCCGCAGGAAACGGGCGAGGTCCGCCATGCCTTCGTCCGTCCCCCCGGCTACCGGGTCCGGCGATTCCGTGGAAAAATTCGTCATGTTGGGAAAGCTCGCTTCCCCAGGTAGGTCATTGGCGCCACATGCCCATATATAGTCCGTTATCGAAATTACTTCTTCTTTAGGGGCCGATGGGTGGTCGGGCCGGGGAGGGAAGGATGACCTCTGTTACATCATCGAATCAGATCGAGGGGCGATCGGTGGGGACCTCTCGCAGGAAGAGGCGATTCCCGGCTGTATCGGGGGTTCACCTCTTGATTATCGCCACCGGGGTGCTTGCCCTGGTCACCAATCTGGCCCTGCTGCGCAGCGGAGATGTTCCTCTCACGCAAATGGCCGTTAGCAGCGTGAATCTTGTTCCTGGTAGGGCGCTGGAACTGCAGCACACCGAGTTGACCCCGCTCGACGCGGAAGAACCGGTGGCGGCAGCGTTGATCTCGCAAACCGAACTACCCGAATACGAAGGGTGGGTGGTGACTAGGCCGGCTGCAGCCGGATCTCTCCTTACCAAGACAGGCCTGAGAGCTCCCCTGACGACGTTGGGATCAAGGGCGATGAGCCTTCCCATCGGCACGGAACATGCAGTCGGGGGGGACCTGGTTCCCGGAGACCTGGTGGATGTGATAAGGGTTGATGACGAGAAGGCAGCCTTCGTGGCGACCGCAGTGCCGGTGCTGGCAGTCTCGAGCCAGGCCGAGGGTGCTCTCGGCCTCTCGAGCGGCGGCTTCTTCGTGGTGTTGGAGGTCGATGACCGGACCGCTCTCACGCTTGCGCTGGCTTTGGCCCACGCCGAGGTGGAGGTGTTGCGTTCCACGGGTTCGGTTCCAGTGGCGGTCCACAGGCTGAACGAGGAGCCGTCCACCAATGCGGCACTCTCATCTCCGGCTGCCGGGTTGGAGGACTTCCCTGCCCGGGTCCCCGGAGACGTGAGCGGGTTCGTTCCGGGCGGAGGAGGTCCTCTGCCATGAGAGACATCGAGTTGGCTCTGGCGGTCTCGACCCGCCGGTGGTCTGATGATCTCCACCGTTTCCTGGTTGACCACGGCGGGGGCAGGGTGCGGCTCTACGTGATGCAACCCGAGGATGCCTTCTCCGAGCAGTTCGATGTGTTCCTCATCGACGACATCTGTTCCTTCCTGTCGCCTCACCTGGTGAAGAAGTTGAAAAAACAGGGTCGCCGGGTCGTGGGGGTGTACGACCCCGTCGAGTTTCCCGATGGAAAGGACCGCCTGCTGGCGTGCGATGTCACCGAGGTGATCGAGGCCGACGCCGAAGCCGAGGAGTTCCTCTCCCTGATCGAGCGCCTGGATATCCGGAGGGAAGACGCCGCCGCGCCGAGTTCCTCGGCAAACGCCTTGGACACCTCCTACGATCCCCTGCCGCTGCGTCCCATGGTGGCAGTGGGTTCACCACCGGGAGGCAGCGGGGCAACGGAGGTGGCTATCGCCCTGGCCCGTCGTCTGGCGGAACGACATGAGACGGTAGTCCTCCTCGATGTCGACCTGCGGGCGCCGTCGATTGCCCAACGGCTCGGCCTGGGTCTCCATCCCAACCTGCTGACGGCTATAGACGCCGTGCACCATCACAGCGATAGCTTGGCAGCCTGCTGGCACACCCTGCGTGGCACGTCCCTCCGTGTGCTTCCCGGGGTACCCACCTTTTCCGACAGGGCGGATCTGCGCCGGGGCGAGGTAGCGGAGGTGCTCCTCGAGACCCAGAAGATGGCCGATGTGACGGTGGTGAACTTCGGTTCCTGGGAGACTGTCCGCAGCGATCAACGATTATGGGCATATGGCGGCAATGTCTCCGATGCCGTGCTCGACCTTGCCACTGCCCTGGTGGGTGTGGCCCTTCCCAGCCCGGTGGGAATGATCCGGATGATCGAGTGGCTGGGTGAACTCCGGGTGCGGTACCCGGGCGTTTTTCCTCACGTGGTAATAAACCGTGCCCCGCCCTCGGTCTCACAGCGCCGCGCTCTCTTTGAGGAACTCTCCCAGGGCGTGAGCCAGGTCCGAATCGCCTTTCTTCCCGAGGATGGGCGGGTAACCGAGGCTGCATGGAACGGTGTCCTGGTTGAGAGAGGAAAGTTCAGACGTGGCTGTGACCGCCTGGCGGACCGGATCTTGGAACAGGAGATCGAGAGTGGCTGAAAGAAGGGGAGCCCCCCAGGCCTATGGCGAGATTCGACGCGCTTCGCTGGATCTGATCGAAGAGCGCAACATTGATCCGCAGGTTGACCGCCCCGGGGCTCGGCGCCTGGTGGAACAGGCGGTGAAGGACTATTGCCGCAGAACCCAGGTCGGCTGGGCCCGGGCGCTGCGCGATCCCGAGGACATGACCGAACGGGTCTTCCGGTCCATAGCCGAGTACGGTCCCCTGACCGACCTCCTGGTCCGTCCCGACGTAGAGGAGGTGTTCATCGAGGGGCCCCGGGTGACTTTCATAGACGGGGAAGGGAGGCTCCAGGGGTTGAGAGAACCCACCACAGCCGAAGAGAACCGTCAAGTTGTGGACCGGCTGCTGGCCGGAAGCGATCGGCGATTGGACGCTTCCCATCCCATCGTTCAGGCGCGGGTGCTGGATGACTCGGCGAGACTGACCGCGGTGATCCCACCCATCGCCGATCAACTCTCGGTGACCCTACGGCGATACGCTCTCCGCCGGGAGAACCTGGAAACGCTGGTGGGACTGGGGTCGATGACCACCCAGGCCGCCCGGTTTCTGGCTGCGGCCATGCAGACCGAGTGCGGGGTGGTGGTCTCCGGGCCGCCGGGGGCCGGGAAGACCTCCCTCTTGAGTGCTCTCCTGGACGCCTGTCCGCCGGCAAGGTGCATCCGGTGCTGTGAAGAAGTCCGTGAGCTGCACCTGCCCATCGTTCACGGGTCCTTCTACGAGGCCAGGCCACCCGGGCTGGACGGGCAGGGCGAGATCAGCCTGCGGGTGCTGGTGAAAGCCGTTCTGGCCATGCGTCCCGACCTGATTGTGGTCGGCGAAGTCAGGGGAGCGGAAGCGTTCGAGTTGACCAGGGCGGCCAATGCCGGGTGCGGATTCGCGTGCACGGTCCATGCCAACTCGGCGCCCGATGCCCTGAACGCCTTGGTGAGCGCCGCCCTGATGGCCGGCGAGAATGTCAGTGAGCGGGTGGTGAGGCGAGTCTTCGCCTCGGCAATCGATCTGGTCGTCCATCTCGACCGGGAGGCATTGGGCGAGGGCAGGAGCGGACCCTTGAGGCAGGTGCGCGAGATCATCTCGGTCGGTCCCGGCCCTGACTCTTCCTTCTCCACCTGGGAACTCTTCTCCCGGTCCAGGTTGGGAGAGCCGATGACCTGGAGGGGAGGACACCTTCCCGATTCCCTGCTGTCCCGAATAGAACGGGCGGCGGGGACTTCCCTTGCCTCCATATTGAACGGTGACGGAGAGATGCAATGAGAATGGTGGCTGCGATTTCGAGTGGCGTGTTCGTGGCTCTGGCCACCGCCACCGCCATGGGAATACGCCTCCGTCTGCGAGCGGCGGCGCCCCGATGGGACAAGGGAAAGCGAGACCTGTGGCTGGCCCAGGCCGGCTTGAAGGTCACGCCGCTCCAGTTCACCCTGGGATCGGTGGGCGTGGGCATTCTTGCCCTGCTGGGGCTGCTGGGGCTGTCGGGCGTGTGGGCGGTTGCCCTGCCGCCGTCCGCCCTGGTGGCGCTCGGTCCGCGACTCTATTTCGCCCGGGTCAGGAACCGGAGGCTGTCCGAGGTCAGGAGAGCCTGGCCCGACGGCATCCGGGATGTCATAGGGGCGGTCTCGTCGGGGATGTCCGTTCAGCGGGCCCTGGAGAACCTGGCCCGCTCCGGGCCCGCCCCGCTCCGGGAGGCCTTCGGGCGGTTTCCCGTACTGGCCCGCGCCATGGGGGTGATCCCCGCTCTGGGAGCGATCAAGGAGGACCTGGCCGACCCCACCAGCGATCGGGTCATCGAGGTGTTGATGATCGCCCACGAGAGAGGCGGGCCTCTCATCCCCGAGATACTGCGGGATCTCGCCGACTCGACCTCCATGGACCTGGCCGCCACCGAGGAGGAGCAGACCGAGGCGCTGGAACAGCGCATCAACGCCCGGGTGGTGTTCATGCTCCCCTGGCTGGTGCTGGTGGCTCTCACCTTCCGCCCCGGACCCTTTCGCGCCTTCTACTCCTCTCCCGCGGGAATGGCGGTGGTGGCCGTGGGGGCGGCATTGTCTCTGTTTGGAATCGGGATCATCACCAGGTTGTCCCGCCCCCGGGACGAGCCACGGGTGCTCACCTCAACAGGAGGAGGGGGTGAACTGTGGTAGGTGAATCCTTGAGTCTTCTGGCGGCTTCGTTGACGTCCATCACGGTGATGGGATTGATGTTGCTGTTCTTTCCCCTGCCCAAACGACTCAGCGCCAGGATCCGTCCCTACACCGGTGGGGGTGGGCAGACGGGCGACCGTCCCGAGATGGGAAGTGGTTTCGAGAACGTTCCTGCCGCAACCCCCATTCGGCTGTTCGGGCCGATGGTGCTGGGTGCGGCTCATGCGGTGGGAAGGATCGCTGATCGGATGGGCGAGGACCAACTGGCCCAGCGGCTCCGCCAGGCCCGGCTCTATGCCGGCCTCGAGGACCGGGACCGGGTGGCCTCCTACCGGCTGGCATTGCTGAGGATGTCGGCGGTCTATCTGGGTGTGGGAGCGACGGTAACCGTCCTTCTCCGCCAGTCCACTCCGGTGGTCTTGGCGGCATCGCTCGGTTTCGGTCTGGCAGGCGCCTTCCGGGTAAGAGGCGGGTTGGATCGGGCATTGGAGCAACGGCGCTCGGTGATGAAGATCGAGATCCCCACCATCAACCAGCTGCTGGCCATCAGAGTTCGGGCGGGCAGCGGAGTGATGCACGCGGTTGGGGAGATCGTCGGCCGCGGCAGGGGAGAGGTGATCGGTGAGCTGGGCCTGGCCCTGAGGATGCACCGGTCAGGGATGAGCGCTGCCGGGGCTTTCCGCAGGATCGCAGAGATCACTCCCGAGCCGCATTGCGCCCGCACCTACAAATTGCTGGCTTCCTCCGAGGAGATGGGAGTGGACCTGGCATCGGGCCTGCGCTCCCTGGCCGACGATGCCCGCCGGGCTCGGCGCGAGGAGATGCGCAGATCTGCCACCAAGAGGCGGTCGGCGATGCTGATTCCCACCATCGCCATCCTGGCGCCGGTGATGCTCCTCTTCGTTGCGGCGCCCCTGCCCCAACTGGTTCTGGGATGGAAGTAGGAGAGTTAGGAAAGCAATCACAGAAAGGAGAGTGAAATGCTGTCAGTTGTCTATCGGGTCATGAGAGGAAGGTTGGAGGCCGTCCATCGTGATGAGAGCGGTCTGAGCACCGCGGAACTACTTGGGAACGCCGCCCTGGCGGTGGTGGCCCTGCTGGCCATCTGGGCCGTACTGCAGGCTCTGGGCACCGACATCGTTGGGTGGATACGATCCCAGTTGTCCTCCCAACTCCAGACCTGAGCGGTATGCACGCGGCCGGCTCCGGTACTCGAAGGTGGGTGTCCTTCCCGCAGACTTCCGGGTCCGAGGGCGGCGATGAGGGGTTCGCCACCATGGGGTTTGTCGTGGCGGCGGGTTTCTCGATGCTGTTCTTCGTCCTGATGGCCAACCTGCTGGTCGTCCAGTACGGGCGGGGAGCAGTCCGGGTGGCCTTGGATGAGGGCGCCCGTCACGGCGCCCGTTTCGAGGTCGGGGGTTCGGAGTGCGAAGGCATGGTTCGAAGCGTTCTCGGAGGACTGCTCGGTGCCGGCATGGCTTCGGGTGTCTCGTTTCAATGCGCAAAGGGTTCTCACAGGACCGAGGCCAGGGCACAGGTGGTGTTCCCGGCATGGTTGCCGTGGGTGCCCGACTACCGCTTCGAGATGTCTGCCACCGCGGCCACCGAGAGGGAATGACCGGAGCCAGGGCCGCCGGTCAGCGAGGTTCGGCGCCGATCGAATTGGTGCTGGGAGTAGGGCTCCTGCTGATTCCGCTCACGCTCTTGGCTCTCTCATTCGGACCTCTGCTGCAGCGATTGGTCTTCGTGAGGATCGCCGCAGCCGAAGCGGCTCGGGAATGGGTGCTCTCCGATGGATCGGAGGCAGGTGTCCTCCTGTTGGTGGCGGAGATCGCCAGAAATCACGAGGCGGGGGTGGCAAGTGTGGAGGTGGGGTTCTGTGACGGCGGCGCCGGCCCCGTCACATCCCCACCCCGTTCCACCTGCGGGCCTCCCGCCATGGGCCTGGTGGTATGGGTTGTTGTCAGCACCGTGGCGCATTGGTTGGTGACGCCTTACGGCGCCGTCGGAAACGTCACGGTGAGGGCTACCCACGAAGAGCCGGTTGGTCTCTACCGGTCCACCGGATGACAACGCGGACCGGCCAGAGGGGATCAGTCACCCTGTGGCTGCTGGGTCTGGGCCTGTGCCTACTTGTGCTGGGAGGGCTCGGAATAGACCTTTGGACAGCGGTGACGGTGCGCGCCCGGCTGGCAGGGTTGGCGGAGGCAGTGGCCACGGCCGCGGCTTCGGGGGTGTCCGAGCAACACTGGCGGCAGGCCGGAACAATCCGTCTGGACCCCTCCAGGGCGGATGCGTTGGGCATGAGCCTCATCTCCACCCATCCGGCCGCATCCCTGCTGGACGGTACGCCGGTCATAGCGGTGGGCGCCGACGGCCGCTCGGTCGGTGTCGAAGTCAGAGGATCGGCGCCCCTCACCCTCCTGAGACTGGTTTCCGGCTCGGACCGGATCGAGATCGTGGTCTCGTCGCATTCGCGCCCCCACGTGGTCCGCTGAAAAAGGGGGACATGACAGGACCCGATGGGGCCTCGCCGGCTAGAGGAGGTAGAGGCCGGTGACTCCCACAACGGCGGTGTATGCGGCAAAAGGGAGCAGGCCGATCCGACGGATCGCCGCCAGCAGGGCAACTATGGCAAGGTAACCCACCACGGCCGCCACCGCCAGGCCGACGAGCGCCGGCCCGAGCGACCCCGGCGCCAGGTCTATCCGGTTGAGCGAGCGCAATCCGGCCGCCAGGATGGCCGGGACGGCGAGCAGGAAGGAATACCGGGTGGCCTGGCGGGGCGAGAGCCCGCGCGCCATGCCGGCGGAGATGGTCACCGCCGACCGGGACACACCCGGCATGAGAGCCAGCACCTGGGCCGCTCCCACCAACATGCCGTCTCGCCAACCGGCCTCCTCCAACCTGGCGGTTCCCGTTCGAAGGCGCTGTCCCACCATCAAGACGGCCGTGGTGAAGAGCAGGGCCCCCGACACCAGGTCCGGCCTCTCCTGGACGGCCTCCACCACATCCTCCACCACCAGGCCCACAGCGGCCGGGGCAGTACCCACGGCAAGCAACCAGAGGATGTGACGGGCCTTGGCCGATGAACGGAATCCCGCCAGTTCACGGAGGTCTCTCCGGTAGTAGAAGACCACCGCCACCAGGGTGCCAAGGTGCAAGAAGGCGCTGTGGGCCAGCGAAGGGGTGGTGATGGAGAACCCCATTCGCGACAGCAATGCGGGCGCCAGCACCAGATGTCCGCTGGAGGAGACGGGGAGGAACTCGGTGAGTCCCTGGATGATGCCCCAGGCAACTGCGTCGATCATGAGATGACACGCTAGCGCTGGAGCGCCACCGCAATGGTGAGCGTTCCGTAGCCTGAGGCCTGCGAGATGGTGGCCAGGTGTTCTCCGGGGACCGCGATCAACGCCTTCTCACCGGAGTCGTATCCCCCCTTCGACGGGCGGACAACCAACCCGGGAATCGGTTGTTGGGCTCCGGAGAACCCGTCACCACCCGCTACCAGCAGCAGGTGTTGCCCGGGTAACAGTCCTGTGGGCGTTGCCAGTTCCACGGCCCACCAGCCTTCAGGGACCCGGGCACGGGCGGTTGCAACGAGGGAGGGGAGGAGCGGATCGCCGACTCTGATCGCCACACGTGCGCTTCCCTGAACCGCCACCGGTTCCAAGGTGCCTTCCGGTATCTCCCGCCATTCGAACATATCCTGGGAGAGGTCGGTGCCGGCGGCTATCTCCTCTGTGGCGAAGGGATGAACTGTTAGCGGCGATGGTGCGAGTTGTATCCACCAGGAGAGGCCCACCAACGCGGCGGCGCCCACCCACCTGAGGTAGGAGCGGGGTGCGAACCACAGCATTCCCCAGGATGGCTTTGCCGGGAGGGCCGGGTCATGCAGGAGACGGTAGAGAAATTCGCGGCACGCCGATATTTTTGCCGGGATGTGTCTGCAGGTGCGGCGACAGTGGGGCGGGTCCTACCCGTCCTTGGATTCCTTGCTCCCCGCGGAACCTGCTGCCGACTTGGCCTTCTCCGACTTGGAATCCGACGAAGTCTTCTCCTTGGACTCCGAGGGTGCCCTGCCGTTGGTGCTTCCGTTGGCCGGGTTGGGTTTGCGCGAGTCGGTCACGTAGAAGCCGGACCCCTTGAAGACCACTCCCCGGGCATGGAACACCTTGCGAAGAGACCCACCGCAGGCATCGTGACGGGTGAGGGCATCGTCGGTGAAGGACTGGAACACCTCCAAGCGATCACCGCACTCGCGGCACAGGTATTCATAGGTTGGCATGGCGTGGCAAATTCGTGCTTTGTGAAAGGTGAACCGAACAAGAGGATACATCGGAAGAACGGAGAGCATAAACTGGTTGAGGATTATGGAGATTCCAATCTGGCTGGCGATCGTTGCCTCCTATGTGATCGGGTCGATCGATTTCGCCATTTTTATCAGTCGTCTGCACGGTGTCGATATACGCGCTCATGGAAGCGGCAACCCGGGGACCGCCAATGTCTTTCGGGTTGTGGGGGTGGTGCCGGGAATCATCGTGCTGGTGGGGGACGTGTTGAAGGGGTTGGTTGCTGCCTACCTGGGCTGGCTGGCCGCAGGGTCGGTCGATCCGGTGGACTCCTGGGTGGTGATGCTGGCCGGCGCCGCTGCAGTGGTCGGACATTGTTATCCGGTCCTTCACAGATTCCGGGGCGGGAAGGGCGTCGCCACCATGTTTGGCGCCATGTTTTTCATCCTGCCGGCAGCAGCGGCGGTGATGGCTGTCGCATGGGCCCTGGTCGCGCGGTTGGCTAAGTTTCCGGCGGCGGGATCATGCTCGGTGGCCGTTGCTTTCCTGCCGATCGCCTACGTGCAGGGGATGAGATTCCCGGCGTTCTTCTGGTTGCTGCTGGTAGTGGCGCTGATACTGTACAGCCACCGATCCAATCTCGTGACTTGGAGGGAGAGGAAGTCCGGAGCGGGGTGAAACTCTCCGGCGAAGACTTGAAGCCCCTGGCGGAGGCGCGCCGAGAGGTGCTCGCCGCCATGACCCGGCTGCCCTTGACCGAGGTTCCCTTGGAGGAGGCGGGAGGATTGGCGCTGGCCTCCGATGTGGTCGCCCCCCATCCCGTGCCCCCGTTCGCCAACTCGGCGATGGACGGATACGCGGTAAAGGTCGATGATGTCGCCGACCCGCCCGTCGAGTTGCCGATAACAGAGGACGTGCCGGCGGGCAGCGTCGCATCGGGAGCGGTGCGCCGGGGAACCGTGATCAAGATCATGACAGGGGCGCCCATCCCCGAAGGCACCGAGGCGGTGGTCAAAGTGGAGGACACCGAACCGCTTGCCGGAGGGAGGGTGCGCATTCTGGCTTCGGTGGCGCCGGGAACCGCCGTCAGGCCTGCAGGAGGCGACCTGGCGGAGGGCCAGGTGGTCTTGCCGGCCGGTTCACGGCTGGGCCCGGTGCATCTGGGGGTGCTGGCGACCATCGGCGTAGCCCGGCCGAAAGTGAGACGGAGAGCGAGAGTGGCGGTCATGTCCACCGGCGACGAGTTGTTCCCGGTCGAAGCGTCCGGCCTACCGCCGGGAGGAATCTATGACTCCAACCGGCCTCTTCTGACGGGTCTGCTCGCGGAGTTGGGCGTGGACATCCTGGACATGGGGATCATCCCCGACCAGGAGGAGGTCCTGCGATCGGCACTGCGGGAAGCCTCCGGAACCGCCGATGTGACCGTGACTTCGGGAGGGGTCTCCATGGGCGAGTACGACCTGGTGAAGCAGGTGCTGTCGAGCCTGGGCGACATCGAGTTGTGGAAGGTGGCGATGCAGCCTGCCAAACCCTTCGCCTTCGGACACATAGACGGGACGCCGCTGTTCGGATTACCCGGCAATCCCGTTTCGGCGCTGGTGGCCTACGAGCAGTTCGTGCGTCCATCGGTGTTGAAGATGATGGGGGCGCGGGCAGTGTACCGTCCCCGGGTCCCGGCAGTGGCAGGCCACACTCTTCGCACCAACCCGGCCAAGACCGTGTTCGTGAGGGTGGTGGTCCGATTGGAGGAGGGCCGTTTGGTGGCGCGCTCCTCGGGCGGTCAGGGTTCCAACGTGCTGTCGGCCGCTGCTTCCGCCGACGGCATGGCGGTGGTCCCTGTCGGAGTGGACATCATCCGCGAAGGCGAGCCGGTGGCGGTGGAACTGTTGCGCTCTCCCGAGTCCCGTTCCGAGGCCGAGTCCGCCGATGAGTAGCGAGGTCTCTTTCTCCCATCTGAACGAGCGGGGAGAGATCCACATGGTTGAGGTGGGCGGAAAGCCCGAGACGGTCCGGAGGGCGGTGGCGGAGGCCCGGGTGCGGATGAAGCCTGCGGTCCGGGAGGCGCTCTTGGGGGGTGATCTGCCCAAGGGCGATGCCATGGCGGTCGTGAGGTTGGCCGGCATCATGGCAGCCAAGCGGACTTCGGAGCTCATCCCTCTCTGCCATCCGCTTCCCCTGTCGGGCATCGGAGTCGAGGTGAGCCCGTGCGAGGGTGGCGCGGCCATAACCGCAACAGTTCGCACGACCGCCCGCACGGGGGTGGAGATGGAGGCGATGACGGCTGTCTCGGTGGCGGCCCTTGCCCTGTATGACATGATCAAGGGTCTTGACAGGGGAGTTGAGATCGGCCCGGTCCTCCTGGTGGAGAAGACCGGGGGAAAGTCGGGGGATTGGAGAAGATGACCGCCCACCCGATTCCGGTTACAGAGCCCGACTCGCCGGGATGTGCATTAGCTGCGCGAACGCAGCTGCGAATGGTCACTCGGAAATCCTGCCCATCGAGCAAAGCCCCGTTCAGACTCTGACAGTCGGTATACTGGGGCCACGCATGGCCGCTTTGCTCGTAGCCCTTTTCATCATTGTCGTGGCTTGGGGCTGGTTCCTCGTTCCGAAGAAATCCGGTTCCCAGAGGCCGTCCGCGCTCAACTTCAGGGACAGGTTGTCGAGCGCCATTCCGCAACGTACCAAGGTCCGCCGGACCCCGGATTCAGGCGTGGCGCAGGCATCCTTCTCCCAGGAGGGTGCTCCGAGGGTGGTCCCCGTGCGGTCGGGAGGAGAGCACAGGTCGATGGCAACCCGACGCCGCCAGGTAAGGAGGGCTCTGGTGGTCCTGGCCGTTCTCACGGCGGCGGTTGCCCTCTATACCGGCGCTATCAACTGGTGGCTCGTGCATGTGGCCATCGACGCCTTGCTGATCATTTACTACGGCTTGTCGTTGCAGTTCCAAGACACTGCAGTGATGTCTCCTGCAACTTCCACCAGGGAAGAAGAAACCGAGCCGGTCCTCAGGAGAGTCGTCGGAGGCTGAACCTCAGGTGAGTCAGGGGTGGCGGCTGGTAAACTGCTTTTCCGCCGCGGGGGTGTAGCTCAGCCAGGCAGAGCACTTCGTTCGCAACGAAGGGGCCACGGGTTCAAATCCCGTCACCTCCACCGATTACTGGGTCATCGGAATTTAGGGGGGAGTGATGGTTGCGAGGAGTTTCCAGTTGGGTTTGCCGGCGTATAGGAGTGCTCGGATTCTGTAGTTGGCGAAGTTCCGAAACCCGAACGCTACCCGTTTGATCCTCTTGATCAGATTGTTCAATCCCTCTGTGGGTCCGTTGGTCACCGCCGAGTGGTGCCAATTGGTGATCTGGGTAGCCCAACGAGCGATGGTTCGCCCGAGACGGTTCACCTCTGGTGAGAGTGACCGGTCCTGCAGATCCCTGGACAGTTGCTCGGTGAACTCCGCAGCCAGTCGAGGGTCTCCTATTTGATAGATGTCTCGGACGCTTTCTTTGGCGTACCAGGCGTCACGTACTTCTCCGTAGGGGTCACCAGCCCGAAGCAGCCCCTGGATGCGTGTCTCACCGCGGTTGTCGAGACGTTCAGACGCCATGACCAATAGGCGACGTATCCGATACAGCGGGTCGCGTTTTCGTCCTCGGTGTCCCAGAGTCTCGTTCTGGACCCGTCGGCGCACCAAGTCCACACAGCGGTTGGCCAACCGGACCACATGAAACGGATCGGCCACCTGATAGGCGTGAGGAAGAACCCGGTCATAGGCAACCTGGTAAGGGCCTGACATGTCCAACACCGCCCAACGAATCGCCTCACACCACTCGGTGGGCTGGTTCTGGAACCACGAGGCTGCGCTATTTGCTGTTCTACCAGGCACAATGTCCAACAACTGACGTCCGCCCACGTCCACCACCGACGTGCACCACTGCTTGGTCTTCCACCGGCCCTTGCGCCAGAACAGGGTCTCGTCCACCCCCACCGCCTCCACGGAACCAAACCGGGAAACATCAGCTTCCAACAGCGCGTCTCCCCACCGCGTCACTTCTTTGTTCACCGTGTGCCAATCACACCCCAACTCCTCCGCCACCTCCGATATCGTCCGCCCCAGGCGGCCCACCTGCTGGGTGGCCCACCGCCCGGCGCGAGACGTCAACAACGCCCGCCGCGGCGCCACCGACAGATCCTGTTCCGCGAACGGACCTCACCACACACCTCGGATCTGGGCACATCCAGCGGCGTTTGCGCCACCGCAGTTGTACTGGTCGACCGAACGCTGGCAAGTCCACCAATCTCACCAGGCGACCGCCCTTCGACCACACCCTCCCACCACACCCCTCACACACCGGACGAGGACCACAGGACCTGATCGTCACCCTCAGACGATCTCCCCCCAGCTCCTCGACTCCCACCAAGTCCACCTCACCCAGCCCCACCAACACTTCGCACATACGCCTACCATCAGTCTCCACAGGGTCCTCCTTCTTGGATGTGAATTGCTTCAGCACCCGATTATGGAGGACCCTCCCTCACAATCAATGGATTCCCAACTCCCCCGAGAATTCCGAAGAACCTTACTGGTTGTCCCCAGGCTTAGAAGGGATGTATCCGGCGTCCGCCGGGGTTCTTGATTGTCCTGTCGGTACCATCAGTTTCAGTACATCCAGCACGCTTCCACCTCAATGGGGCCAGTCTTCGCGGATCATGAAGAAGGCGAGCGCAATTACGACACGAACGATGTTGAATCGATCAGGTGGCTAACCCCTTGGCAGAAGCGCTGCGCTCAGACCGACACAGCGGTGCTTTCCTCCCGAAAAGCCGCCCGCCCGGGCGCATCGCAGTCTGGGGTCAGCCTGGTTGCCGATGCCAGGCGCTATCTAAAGGCTGCCTTGGCGGGTAGGCTTCGGGTAGGTTGTTCCTGGTAGGCAAGAGACGCCGAGCGCTCCGCGCCTCGTCTTGGGGGCGAATGCAGAGACAACCGGGGCGATTAAGAGGTACAGTGACCACGACGAGCATCGACATTCTTGAGATAAGGGCGGCGGCGCGGCGAACAAGGCGCCGGCGCCGGGTCTCCTATGTCATCTATCTGGTTCTGGGGTTACTGCTCTTTCTGCTGTACTGGCAGTTATTGGCCGCCCCCTTCTCGCCCCTCCACTCTCTCATACCCACGCCGATCAACGCCGTTACCCACTTCGGAGAGAACCTGTTGTTCAGTGAGCCGATGATGAAGCGGTTCGTTCACGCCTGCCCGGAGATGGCGGAGCAGTTGGAGTTCAGAAAGGGTAGGTTGTCCGCTCTCCCTGAACACTGTTTCGGGTACATTCTCCATCTGGTGCACACCATCCGCAATATCCTGATCGCAGTTGCGCTGGGGACGCTCATCGGTTTGGGGATCGGGTTGAGCACTTTGCTCATCCCGTGGATTGCCGATGTGGTCACACCGGTGGCCGGTTTCTTCGGAATCACCCCTATCTTCATGGCGGCGCCCTTTTTCGTGATCTGGTTCGGGATCGAGTATCCCCTGTTGACCACCATCGGGGTTGTTACCTTCTACACCGCCCTTCTCATGTATTTCTTCAGCCGCCGGGCGGCCGAGAACGTACCGGTGGAGATCATTGAGTCAGCCCTCACCCTGGGAGGAGACCGCCGTTCTATTTTCCGATGGGTCTACCTGCGGGGAACGATCCCGGAGATCGCGGGAGGTTTCCGGATCGCTTTGGGAGGAGCATGGGGTTTGGGGACGCTGGTGGAGGTGCTGGGACCACAAATGGGAGGAGGGTTTCTGATCCGCATGTGGAGCTACGTGATGGGCGCCTCGGAGGGGCCGACCGCGGTGATCTCCCTGATTCTCTTCTTCGGTGTGCTGGCTGCGGTGGTCGACGGGATCCTGGTACTGGTAATACGTTCCTTCACCAAGTGGTCCGAAGCCGGTCGCCAACTGGATTTGTAGGGAAGAAGGAAAGAGGTCGGTGTCTTGAGGATCATGGCCCATTCGGGTAAAACCGAGGATGAGGCGACGGCGGTTTGAGTCATCCTGCCCGCTTCCGAAGCCTTTATTGGATTGGATGGCTGATCTGGGCTGTCCTGATTGGGTGGTTGCTTGTGCAGTTGCCCGAGAATCTTCCTTTGGTTACCTGGGCACGTAGTGAGGGTGTGATCAATATCACGTGGTCGCTTATCGTCTCCTGGTTGGTGCTGTTCTGGGCCTGGCCGGTTGTGTTCCGTACCACCCGGGTCAAGGACTGTCTGGTCAAGGCGGGACGGGGGATAGCGGCGGGACCGCCGATGCTCTGGGCTGGCATGCGCCGTAGCCCGCTCTTCTTCGTCTCCTGGGTGGTGTTGCTGGTGGCGTGGCAGGTGGCATCCTATGTGGTGCCTCCGGGAACTCTCGAGCATCCCCTGGTTCCGGGATGGGATTACGTGTTCGGAGACACCTTCTTCGGAATGTCCAGGTACTGGAGCGTCCGGGAGTTGGAACTCGGGTTCGCGACCCTCAACCTCGAGGGACTGGCGCCCATTACCCTCTCCGGTGGGGAGCCGACCTGGCCGGGCGTGTTCCTCGCCATCGTCTATCATTCCGGTGCGACCCTTTCCAGGCTGTTGTGCGGCATGGTGGTCGGCATGACGCTCGGTCTCCTGACCGGCCTGGCCCTGCCCTACTGGCCGGCGGTGGGCCAGACCGCGTGGACGCCCATGAACTTTCTGCGGATGATCCCTCTCCTGGTGGCGGCTCCCTGGCTGCGGTTCGTAGTGGGATCGACCTTTTATGGCATCGCCGCCTACATTGCCTTCGGAGTGTGGACGATACTGGTGGTGGCCACCATGAATGCGGTGGCCAACGTGCCCGACCGCTACATCGAGAGGGCTCGTACCCTGGGCGCCTCCCGGCTGCACACCTATTACAAGGTGATAGTGCCGGGGGCGATTCCAGAACTGCGCACCGCCCTGCTGCTGGCCATGGGAGGGAGTTGGTCACTGGCGATCGCCGCCGAGTTCCTGGGTTACTCCGCCGGGCTGGGGTACATGGCACACTCGGCGGTGCGGGAGACCAACACCGCCCGGCTGTTGATTGTGGCGTTCATCGTGGCTCTGTATTCTCTCACGACCTTCTTCGTGCTCAACGAGGGATTCAAGAAAGTGATCAGTTGGATGCCACGACGCGTCACCGGAAAGACCGACATAAGAAAGGTGGCCGGGGCTGCAGGAGCTTGATCGGCGGGGTCCGCCGGTAGCGGAAGGCCCTTGCCCCTTGCGAGATCCCCGAAGGCCACCTCTCCACTCAAACCAGTGATGGAAGTTGCCGCTCTTGCGTGCGGTGAGGGTCTTGGCTCCGATTGAGAGTGGGTGTCCGGATCTGACCGGGAGCGTCCAATGGCTCGGTTCCCGTCTCATCAGCCATGTGCAGAACACCCGTTGCCGACGGGACCCCCTGAGCCCGGTCAGCCATACGGAAAGCACCTGGAAAGAACCGTGAGTACCGGTGATCTGCTGGCCGGTGGCAGGAGTCGCACTCCGTTAGCTTGCGGGTTCGAGTCCTGCCGGGTCACATCGGGGACGTCTGCGGGGGACACATCGATTGGAGATTCTTGTCTGGTTGGGACATCTGAATCCGTCACTCATGCAACCAAAGCCCACCCCATTTTGACATGGGAGCTCACCTGTGGAGACCGATGCGCCACCGGACCAACCTCCCGGACTTGCCAAGGCTCTTCGCAGGACCCGACAAGAACAGGGATCCGACGGGGATTCGACAAGGTCTCCGTCTTTGACCCGGGGGGTTCTGCTCACTCCCCTCCGGCTGGGCTGTGCACTGCGGTCGCTCGTCCAGACCCAAGGATGAGGGAATACTATTGGACGCTTCGAGTACCACGCCGAAAGGACCCTTGATGCCGGCATCCGGACTCCCTTCAGGAGAGCGGCGAGGAACCGTCATGACAGTGACCGGCCCGGTGCCTGCTGCCGATATGGGAACCACGCTCGTTCACGAGCACATCTTTTTGGACATGCGACACGCCTACAGGGACGACAATCCCGACGCGCAATACGGCCCACCGCAGATTCACATGCTGGGAGAGTGGCGCCGCGACTACTCGAAGTTCCCGGATTTCATGGTCCTCGATGATCTCGATCTAGCCATCTCGGAGATAGCCGAATTCGCCAGGTACGGAGGGAAGACCATCGTGGATGCCACTCCGATCGGTCCCCGTCCTCGATCACCCCATCTTTACCCCGCCGGACTGAGGGAGGTTTCTTCAGCCACAGGCGTCAATGTGATCGCCGGCTGCGGGTACTACATACAGCCGGCCCATCCGGAGTACGTGAGCCTCTCGAGTTCCCGTTCACTGGCCGACAGGATCATCTCCGAGATAGAGGACGGCATCGATCACACCGGTATCAGACCCGGGGTGATCGGAGAGATCGGACTGAGCCAACCCGTCGAGGTAGACGAGTGGAAGGTCCTGGAAGCCGCATGCGTGGCTCAGAAGGAGACGGGCCTGCCGCTCTACCTGCACCCCTATTTCGGGGCCAGGAGCAGGATCGCACCCGAGGTCGCCCAATTCGTGCTGCGCAACGGGGTGGACCCGGGGAAGATCAACATGTGTCACATGGACGGGTACATGAACCTCGACTACCAGAGAAGGGTGGCTGATCTGGGCGTGTTCATCTCATTCGACAACTTCGGTTTG
>CAYWGY010000028.1:0-8264 GCA_964458055.1 uncultured Acidimicrobiaceae bacterium
TCCCTCTTCGACCAGGTGGACAACTTCGCCTACACCACCGGCGTGGGCGGCTTCAGCCACCGCCTCGACCTGCAAATCGACTACGAGGGTCTCTACTTCCAGGAGTAGAAGCCAAACTTGAAAGGTTGCCAGCGAAGACGGGGCCGGTGTCTATCCGGCCCCGTCATCCTTCAGGACCGGTGAATCGAAGCTCTCTGATTACGAACGTCAGGAGAATCCGCGCCCAGGTCCCCTACGCTCACCTTCCCCTAGGTCCGTGGACGTTGTCGTAGACTTCGCGTAGCAACTGACCATCGGGCAAACGCCGGTAAATACCGATGCTGCCGGTGGGTCGTACCAAACAAATTTCGGGATCGTGAGTGGTAATCCCCGATCTTCACAAGTCCAGGCATTGCTTCGTTCGTCAAAACGTAGACATAGCCCTTCCTTGAGTTGTCGCTTGTTGAGGTGCCTGTCGTCTGGCAGTCCTTGTTGGAGGTGGACGGGTCAAGTTTCCTGCGCAACGGCCATGACAGAGCTGTGGAAAGCAGCACCTCCGGCCGCAACCACTATCCGGTTCGTTATTCCAACTGCCTGTGTGTCCGGTGTGTGGCTGGAACAAGATGCCGGGGTTCCGATTGCAGGTTAGTGCGTCGAGACCGGGGGCCGACGGGCGGCCCAGGGCCGGGCCTGCTCGAGTTGGGCTGCCAGGCTGAAGAGGAGGCCGTCGCGGGCGTAGCCGGAGACGAACTGGACTCCTATCGGGAGGCCTTCGGCGTTCCAGTGCAGAGGTACCGACATGGCGGGGATACCGGTTACGTTGGCGATGGCGGTGAAGGGTATGAAACCGAAAACCGTGACCAGATAGGAGTCAATGTCGCTGGTGGTCATGTCGATGAGGCCGAGCGGCGGGGGAGGGGTGGCCACCGTGGGGGTCAACCAGACGTCGTACTTCTCGAAGAAGGGCGCCACGGCGCGACCGGCCCGGTGCATCGCCCAGGTGGCGCGTACCAGGTCCACAGAGGTGAAGTCGTAGCTCTCGCCTCCCAACACCTGTATCACGTTCTCCAGTTCGCCCGCTCCGGGTCGCCGGCCCAACTGTTCGGCGTATTCGTCTATCCCCGCCTGAACGTTGGCGGCGATCAACAACCGGAAGGCGGCGCCCACTGTCGGTCTGTCCCATTCCGGGCTGTCCTCTGTGACCCGATGTCCCAACTCCTCAAGGAGTTCCGCGGTCTTCTCCACCGCTTCGACGCAGTCGGGATGGGCGGGACCGGCGGCGGTCGAGGATGTCACGGCGACCGAAAGTCGTCCCGGCGGCCGTGAGGCCGAGGCCAAGAAGGGTTCCCGGGCGGGTGGGACCGAGTAGGGGTCGCCCGGCGAGGGGCCGGTTGTGACGTCCAGCAGTGCGGCATTGTCACGCACCGTGCGGCTGATGACATGCTCGGCGCTGAGTCCGTTCCAAGCCTCGCCGAAGTCCGGGCCGGCCGGGGTCCTACCCCTGGTGGGTTTGACGGTGAAGACGCCGCAGCACCCCGCCGGGATGCGCAACGATCCCCCGCCGTCGCTGCCGTGGGCGGCAGGGACGATGCCCGCCGCCACCGCAGCGGCCGAACCGCCGCTCGATCCTCCACTGGAGTGCTCCAGGTTCCACGGATTGCGGGTGGGGCCGAACAGGCTGGGCTCGGTGGTGGGTGCTCCCCCGAACTCGGGCGTGTTGGTCTTGCCCGCTATCACCAGGCCGGCGGCGCGGTAGCGGCGCACCAGTTCGCTGTCGTGGGGCGCCACCTTCTGGGCGAAGAAGGCGCTGCCTGCCGTGGTGGGCACGCCTTCGTAGGCGGCGCGCAGGTCCTTGAGAAGAAAGGGAACGCCGGTAAAAGGCCCGTCGGGCAGCCCGGCGGCCACCGAAGCCCGTGCCTCGTCGTACATCTTCCGGTTCACGGCGTTGATGACCGGATCGAGCCGTTCGATCCGTGCGATAGCCGTCTCCAGCAGTTCGGCGGGGGTGGTGTCTCCGTTCCTGACCAACTCGGCCAGTCCTGTGGCGTCGTAATCCTGGTATTCCAACCTCGGGCTCCTTTCGGTTGTTCACCTCCCCACACAGGTGGGGACTCGGGTGTTGGGGCCTGCTACGGGTTACTCTATGTCTCTAGTCGACTAAGGATTTCACTCATTCGTTTCAGCATCGCACCACCGAACCAGGTTATCGAGAACGGGCGGCGCCGTTATGACGTCGACGGCTTCGTGAAGGAGTCCCAGGCGGCGGCCTCCGCCGGACTCCACTGTGTCTACACCGGTGAGCGGCGCAGTTCGGGGCCGACCTCCTATTCGCACAACCCCATACTTCTGTCGGCATACGGGTTGGGGAAGGTGGAGAGGATCATGTTCTCCGCCGGGCTGGTGGTGCTGCCTCTTCACCATCCGGTGGAGGTCATCCAGGATGCCACCATGCTGGCCGCTCTTCACCCCGGGCGGTTCCGGCTTTGTGTGGGCGCCGGATACATGGAGGGTGACTTCCGGATTCTGGGGGTGGACCACGGCGAGCGTGCGGCCCGCATGGAGCAGGGCCTGCGGGCCATGAACGCCTATCTGGGAGGAAGAGAAGAGGTGCTGGACGGTCCATACCGGGGGATGACTCCTGTCCGCGACGAGGCGCTGGACGACGTGGAGTTGGAGGTGTTTGCAGGTGCATGGTCCCCCGGTGGGGTGAAGAGGGCCGCCCGGTATGCCGACGGATGGATCACCGGACCCATTCGCAACATCCGATGGCTGGCCGACCTGGCCGGGGTGTACCGGGAGGAGTGCGACAGGGTGGGAAGGAAGCCCCGGATCGTCATGCTGCGGGAGGCCTGGCTGGGAGAGACCGATCAGGCGGCCCGGGACACCTACGGCGAGTACGTGCTCGCCTACCACCGGGTGTACATGGAGAGAGGAAACAGCTACCACCCCAGATACGAGCCGTGGTTCGCCGACCTTTCCGGGCCGGCCGACCTCACCATGGACCATGTATTGACCGACCGGGTGTTGTGCGGATCGCTGGCACACTGGCTCGAGACCCTTCCGGAGTGGATCGAGTTGATAGCACCCGAGGAGATAATTCTGCGCCTCCGCCACTTCCAGGGCCCCGGCCTGGAAGAGACGGTGGAGACCCTTGCGAAAATAGGGGCAGAGATCGTACCCCGCTTCAGCGCAAACCCCATCCCGTCCGGCGCCTGAGCAGGAGTGGGAATGTGACCGCAACGGCGCCGGTTCTCCAGATCGAAGACCTCCGGGTGGTGTTCTCGGAGAGGGGGTTGGGGAGGAGACCCGACGTGGTGGCCGTCGACGGGGTTTCGCTGCACATAGACGCCGGAGAGATCGTCGCACTGGTGGGAGAATCGGGGTCGGGCAAGACCACCCTGGCTCTGGCGACGGCCCTCCTGGGGAAGATCACCGCAGGCCGGATCCGGCTGGAAGGTGAGTCGATCATCGGAATATCCCGCTCGGCGATGAGGCGCCTCCGTTCCCGGATACAGGTGGTGTTCCAGGATCCCCACGGATCGCTCGATCCCCGCCAGACCGTGCGCAGGGGTCTCTCCGAACTGCGATCCCTTCACCCCGACCGGACGGGGTGGATCACGGACGCGGACCTTGTCTCCAAGGTGGGCCTGATCGAGGACCTTCTGGACCACCTTCCCCACGAGTTGAGCGGAGGCCAGGCACAGCGCGTCTCGATAGCCCGCGCCCTGCTGCTGCGCCCGTCGCTTCTGGTGGCGGACGAACCCACCTCGGCCCTGGATGTGTCGGTGCAGGCGCAGATACTCAATCTGCTCCTCGACCTGCGGGCAACGGAGCGGATTTCGGTGCTGCTCATCAGCCATGACCTGAGCGTGGTCCGCAATCTCTGCGACCGCGTCTATGTCATGAAGGATGGGCGGGTGGTGGAGTCCGGAGAAACCGAGGCGCTGTTGGCTTCTCCTTCACATCCCTACACCCGTGAGTTGATAGCCGCCATTCCGGGCAAGGAGTGGGATCGCTCCGCTCTCGACAGCCCCGATGGGTGGGGCTCCGGGGAGGCCGGCAGGTGAGCTTCGTCCGGTTCATGGCGCCCAAACTCCTGGGAGCGGCGATAACCCTTCTTATCGCTCTCAGCCTGGCCTTCTTCCTGGCCCGGACCGCCGGGGATCCCGCCCGGAACATCCTCGGCGAGTTCGCCACCGAGGAACAGGTCCTTGCCAAACAGATCGAACTGGGCCTCGACAAACCGCTTCCCGTCCAGTTCTGGAACTACCTCGGTCAACTGGCCTCCTTCGACCTGGGGGACTCCCTGCGCTACAGCCGCCCGAACTGGGAACTTATCCTGGGACGCTTTCCCGCCTCGATCCAGCTGACGCTGGCGGCCATGCTGATCGCCACCGTCATCGGCCTTCCCCTGGGAGTGGTGGCGGCGCTGAAGGAGGGAAGGATCTGGGACCGAATCTCGGTGTTCATCGCCCTGCTGGGACAGTCCATCCCTCTTTTCTGGTTGGGCCTGATGTTCATCCTCTTGTTCGCGGTGGCCTGGGGGTGGCTGCCGGCCGGGCAGTCCGGTACCTGGCAGCACCTGGTTCTGCCGGCCGTCACCCTGTCGGTGCTGCCCATGGCGCGCATCGCCCGCCTGGCGCGCTCCAGTCTCAGCGAGGTGCTGGAGGAGACCTACATCACCTCCGCCCGGGCCCGGGGTCTCAAGGAGCGCACCGTGGTGATCACCCACGCCATCCGCAACGCCGCCCTGCCGGTGGTGACCATCATGGGGCTCCAGGCCGGCACCTTGCTGTCGGGTGCGGTCACCGTCGAGTTCGTGTTCGCCTGGCCGGGCCTGGGAACCCTCGCCACCCAGGCCGTCCAGTTCCGGGACTTCTCTTTGGTGCAGGCCATAGTCATAGTCGGTGCGGTGACCTTCGTGGTGATCAACCTGGCGGTCGACCTGGTGTACGGGATCATCGATCCCCGCATACGGGAGCAGGGATCCTGATGTTCTCCCATCTGTTCACCGGCGCCGTTTCGGGAGATCCGGCGAAGAGGGCCAGGCGGGCCAGCAACCGGTCTCTGTGGCTCATGGGACTACCGTTGGTTTTGCTGGGTTTGGTGGTGCTGGTTGCACCCCTGCTTCCCTTGGCCGATCCCGGGCTCCAGGACCTCAGGGCCCGGCTGATCCCGCCCATATTCCTGGAGGGGGGCACATGGGACCATCCCCTGGGCACCGATCAGTTGGGCAGGGACCTGTTGGCGAGGATCATCTACGGTGGGCGGTTGACATTCGTGATCGCCATCGCCGCCGTGCTGGTGGGCTCGGTCTTCGGGACGCTGCTGGGGATGATCGCCGGCTACCGCCGAGGTTGGGTCGACACCGTCATCGCCCGGGTGGTCGACGCCCAACTGGCGCTTCCCTTCATCCTTCTGGCGATCGCCATCATCGTCAGTCGGGGCAGGTCCCTGGCGGTGCTGGTGGCGGTGCTGGCCATTATCAGCTGGGCACAGTACGCCCGGGTGATCCGAGCCGAGGCGCTGTCGCTTCGCGAACGTCCCTTCATCCTGGGCCTGCGGGCGGCGGGGGCCTCGTCCATGCGGATAATCCTCCGCCACATCTTTCCCAACGTGGGAGGCACGGTGCTGGTGCTGGCGACCCTGGAGGTGGGGACCATGATCCTGGCCGAGAGCGCCCTCAGCTTCCTCGGACTGGGGGTGGTGTCGCCCGACATCAGCTGGGGCGGGATGCTGGCGGGAGGACGGGAATTCATCCAGGACGCCTGGTGGGTGGTGGCCTTCCCCGGTATCGCCATCACCTTCGTGGTGCTCTCCATCAACCTTCTGGGCGACGCCCTGCGCGCCCGCTACGACCCCCGCAAGCGGACCTACCTGTGATGGCGCCCCTGCTGAGCGTTCGATCCCTCCGAGTGGAAGCCACCAGCGCGGTGGGGACCATCGTGGCGGTGGACCGCTTCGACCTGGACATCTATCCGGGCGATGTCATCGGGCTCATAGGAGAATCGGGAAGCGGTAAGACCACGGCCGTCCGCAGCCTCCTGGGCCTGACGGAGCGAAACGTTCGCATCACCGCCGGATCGATCCATTTCCAGGGAGAGCAGGTCCTGGGTGAAGGCATCAACAAACTCCAACGCCTCCGGGGCCGTCATGTGGGGATGGTCTTCCAGAACGCCTCCAGTTCCCTCAATCCCCTCCTTCGGATCAACACCCAGATGAGACAGGTCCTCCAGGCCAACCGGGCGGACCTCGACGCCGCCGCCCGCAGGCAACGCATCGAGGAGGTCATCTCCCGGATGGGCTTCCAGGACCCGGGCCGGGTCCTCCGCTCCTACCCCCATCAGCTCTCGGGAGGCATGCGCCAGCGGGCCGCCATCGCAATCGCCATCGTCTCCAAGCCCGAACTGGTAATCGCCGACGAGTCCACCTCGGCCTTGGACGTCACCACCCAGGCAGAGGTCATGGACCTTGTGAGAGAACTGGCCACGGACATGGGTCACTCCCTGATCTATGTCACCCACGACCTCTTGTTGGCCGCCGAGGTGTGCACCCGCATGGCGGTGATGTACGGGGGAGAGATCGTGGAACTCGGTCCCACCTCCCAGGTGGTGGCGACTCCGGATCACCCCTACACGGTCGGCCTGCTGAGATCCGTGCCCATGTGGAGGAAGAAGGCGCCGCTGGTGGGTATCGAGGGCACCCCGCCGCGGGTCACCCCGGGATTCTGGGGTTGCCGGTTCGCTTCCCGTTGCCCTCATGCGGTCGCCGCTTGTTCCGAGGCCGATGTGGAGTGGACCCAGGCTTCTCCCGAACATGGCTATCGCTGCATCCAGCCCGAGGGGACGCCGCTTCATCTCCCGAGTGCCTGAAGCGTGTTGAACATCGCCACAATCCTCTCCGATCGCGCAGGGGAGGCTCCCGAGCGCACCGCCCTGTTGTTCGAGGACGGCCGCAGTTGGAGTTGGGGGACCCTGGATCGGATGTCAGCTCAGGTGGCCGGAAGGCTGGCGGGCAGGGGACTGGGGCGGGGTGACCGGATCGCCATAGTGGTTCCCAACCGCCCGGAGGTGGTGGTGCTCCTGTTCGCAATCTGGCGGATGGGCGCGGTGCCGGTGACCATCTCCTCGCTCTACAACCGCGACGAGCTGTCCAAGACACTCCACCAGACCCGCCCCGACCTGGTGGTCACCGCTGCGGGCACGCGGCTGCCCGGTGAGTGGGAGGCTCTGTCACTGGCGCCGGACAGCATGGAGGAGTGGGAGGCCATCTCTTCCGGCGGGGAGGCGTTCGCAGAGCCGGTGCATATGGAGGGAACCGACGAGGGAGTGGTGGTCTTCACCGGAGGGACAACCGGGTTGCCCAAGCCGGTGGTGACCACCCACGGTGGAACGCTGGGAGCGGTCGGGCAGTTGGCCAGGGTTTCCAAGGGCAGGCCGGGACCCTACAAGCTGGCCCCTCCCGCCGTGCCGCCCAATCTGTTGGCTCTCCCCCTCTTTCACAGCGGGGGACAACAGACCCTGCTCTTTGCCTTCTACGTGGGAAGGCCTCTCCTCTTGATGAAGCGTTTCGACGCTCCGAAGGTGGTGGAGTTGGTGGGCCGTTACCGGATCGACAACCTCTTTTTGATGCCCACCATGCTCTATGACCTGTGCGCACTCACCGAGGGGGTGGATCTCTCTCCGGTGCGGGTGGTGCTGGTGGCCGGACAGGCGCTGGATCCCGAGCTGCGGCGACGATTCGAAGAACGCTTCCGGATTCCCATCGCCCTGAACTACGGATCGACGGAGATGGGCCATGTGGCCGGGTGGACCAGGGCCGATCTGGCCGTGGGACTGTGGAAGCCCGGGTCGGCCGGTCGGGTGTACGAAGGGGTCCGTGTGGAGGTCAGGGACGACCGGGGGACGGCGCTGGGACCGGGCGAGGTGGGCGAGATCTGCGTGCGCAGCGATCTGTCCACGGGCTATCTGGGCGACGCGGCCGCCACCCGGGAGTTGATCCGCGATGGCTGGGTGCACTCCGGCGATGTCGGTTATCTCGATCCCGACGGCGTGTTGTTCCTGGTGGGAAGAAGACGGGACATGATCAAGACGGGGGGATTCCAGGTGTGGCCGGCGGAGTTGGAGGACGCGCTGAGAAGCCATCCCAGGGTGGCGGACGCCGCGGTGATCGGCGTTCCGGACCCCCGCCTCGGTGAGATTCCCAAGGCCTTCGTGGTGGTTTCCGGAGCGGACCCCGATGGTCTGGATGTCGAGTTGACGGAGTTCATGAGGGGCCGTCTGGCA
>CAYWGY010000028.1:8274-17625 GCA_964458055.1 uncultured Acidimicrobiaceae bacterium
CATTTCAAGGCTCCGAGGAGGATGGAATTCGTGGACCGCCTGCCCCGGACGGAGACCGGAAAGATAGATCGCAGCAAACTTGGAAAGCTAGGCCCGGAGAAGATAACCCAATGAAGAAGAGCGAATACGAACTACTGGAAGGCCAATGGGACGCCGAAGGCATGGAGACCGATCCCGAGGTGCTGGAGAGAAGCGTTCTCTATGAAAAGCACCCCGACAAGCCCATTGCATACGTGACCTTCAATGCTCCCGACCGCCTCAACGCCCTGCCCATCGCCTCCCTGGAGAGGGTGGGAGACCTGGTGAAGGAGGCGGAGGTGGACGACGACGTGAAGGTGATCGTCTTCCGGGGGAAGGGACCCTGTTTCGGGACGGGCGCCGACGCTTCCGAGTTGGGCCACTACATCGGGTACGGCAAGGGCAAGGACCGGGCCACCAGAAGACGGCCCGCCCAGCGCCAGCGCATGCTTCCCGACCGCAACCTCATTTTCGGAGCGTTCACCAACCCCATCACCAACTGCCTGAAGGCCACCATCTCCCAGGTGCACGGGTACTGCTACGGAGGCCACATGCAGATCGCCCTGGCGACCGACCTGGTGGTGGCCTCTCCCGATGCGCTGTTCACCCACCCGGCCTTCCGCTACCTGGGCGCCGCCCCCCAGGACATGTACGCCTGGATCGAGAACCTGGGTCTGAAGAAGATGAAAGAGATCATGCTGACCATGCGACCCCTTGATGCGGAGGAGGCCGAGCGGATCGGGTTCGTCAACAAGGTGGTGCCCCGGGATGAGCTGGACCGGTGGACGGAGGACTATGCCACCGCCATCACCATGATGCCCCTTGACGGGATCATGATGGGGAAGGCGATGATGCAGATGATGATGGCGGCCCGCGGCAAGACCGTCGGGGAGATGACGGGGTGGGTGGGCCACGGCTGGGCCACCAACCTGGTGCTTGAGGAGGGAGAGTTCAATTTCCTGCGGGAGCGCCGTGACAAGGGCCTGGGTCGCACGCTCAAAGAGCGCGACGAGGCGGTTGCTCCCTTCTTCCGCCTGGGCGGCCGTCTCAGGTCGTCGGGCGGGACCCGGTCCTCGTCATGAGGTTCGGCCTGCTCGCCTCCCACCAGTACCTCCCAACCGACGACGTGGGCCGCAAGCTCTCGGAGTTGTGGGACCTGGCGGAGACCGCCGAGGAACTGGGATACGACTCGATGTGGACTATTCACCACTATCTGGCCAACCTGGTCACCCTCCAACCCATCTCGATGACCGCCCGCCTGGCCGGCATCACCGACACGATGACCATCGGAACCGCCATCTTGTTGGCGCCCTTCTTGCATCCGGTGCATGTGGCCGAGGAGTTCGCCACCCTGGACCAGATCTCGGGGGGACGGGTGGTGCTGGGCCTGGGCGCCGGCTACCGGGACAACGAGTTCGATGCATTCGGGATACCCCGCAGGGAGCGGGCGGGGCGACTCACCGAGTCGATCGAGATCATCCGCGCTCTGTGGAGTTGCCAGGAAGTGGACTACCGGGGACGCCACTACCAGGTGTCGGGCCACACCATTAGCGTCCCTCCCCGCCGGCCCGGGGGCCCACCCATATGGATAGGAGCCGGCGGGAAACCGGCCGTCAGGCGGGCAGCTCGCATGGGAGACGCCTGGTTCGCTCCCGGCAACTCCCCCTACCCCAGCTATTTGGAGAAGGCCCTGGCGTTGCATGACGGGGAACTGGAGGAGGTCGGGAAGACCCGTGAGGGCCGGGAGTATCCCCTGATCGTGGAGCTCTATTGCGGCCGCGACGACGAGACGGCGGTGCAATCCGCCCTTCCGTACATAGAGAAGGAGTATTACATCTACTCCGAGTACGAGGCCATCTCGTGGCAGAAGTCCCGCATCGAGGACTTGGTTCGCAACACGTTTCTGGTGGGTTCTCCGGCGACACTGATCTCGAGAATCGAGAAGCTACGCTCTCTGGGCTTCAACCACCTGGTGTACAGGCCGTTCTGGACCGGGATGCCTCCTGAGGTCTCGGTGGCGGGTGTGAGGAGGTTCGCAGAGGAAGTCATCCCCCATTTTCGGGATAAATAGCCCCCTGACCGACCTGAAAACCAGGAGCACGCTAACATACTGACCGGTCGGAATGGCAAACCAGCGGAGTGCAGAAGATGAAGTTCGGAATCATGAACCTCTTCCCGTCGGCGGGAGAAGCGGAGGACCATCAGGTCCTTCACGACACCCTGGAGGAGATCCGGATCGCCGACCAGTTGGGCTTCGATTCGGTGTGGCTGGCCGAGCACCATTTCTCCCGCTACGGGATCCTGGGCAACCCGTTGCAATTCGGAGCGGCGATCGCGGCCGGCACCGCCAACATCATGATCGGCACCGCCGTGATGGTGGTCCCCTTCCACGATCCCATCCGTCTGGCCGAGGAGGGAGCGGCCCTGGATGTCATCAGCAAGGGGCGGTTCCAGATGGGAGTGGGCAGGGGGTATCAGCCCAAGGAATTCAAGGGCTTCGGCGTGGATCCGGCCGAGTCACACGAACGCTACGACGAGGCCATGGAGATCGTTCACAAGGCCTGGACTCAGGAGGGATGGTCATTCCAGGGGCGTCACTTCAGCTACGAGGACCTGACCACCTATCCCCGGCCTTTCCAGGAGGGCGGTCCTCCCCTGGTGCATGGGGCGGTCTCGCCCAGTTCATTCAGGAAGAGGGGATTGGCCGGAGCCAACATCATCACCTCTCCCAACTTCACCCCGCTGGGCAGGATGAAGGACAATTTCGAGGTCTACCGGTCCTCGCTGACGGAGGCAGGCCATGACCCGGCGCGCTTCGAGTTGCCTTTCATGCAGCAGATCTGGGTGGGTGAGGACACCGCCGGGCTCCGGGAGGCGGCGGAGGCGGCGCTCCACTATTACCGGTCGGTGGGGAAGGTCATCCCCGGGTCGGAAGAGGCGCTTGCTTCCGAGGCCGCCTACTACGCCAAGGTGCGTGAGAACATCGAGTTGCTCACGCTTGAGCAAACGCTCACCCATGGCGGGAATTTCGGCTCCATCAACAAGGTGGTCAACACGCTGGGCCTGTTGGGCGAAGAACTGGGCGTCACCCATTACATCGGGTGGTTCCGCATACCGTCCCTGGCTCGTTCCTCGGCACTCAGGGCGATGGAGACCTTCGCTTCCGAGGTGATGCCACAGTTGCAGCCCACGGCGCGTATGGCCGTGGTATGAGCGTCAGCGAGATCCACCATGTGGCCATACCGGTCACCAACCTGGAGCGATCGGTGGCCTTCTATGAACAGGTGCTCGGCTACCGCCCCACCCTGAGAATGAACCTGGGAGGACAGGAGTTGGAGGACTTCCTGGCCGTGCCCCGGGGAACCACCGGGCGCTCGGTGTTCATGCAGGGACCGTCGAGACTGGGCCAGGTCGAGTTGATCGAGTGGACGGACGGACCCACCGAAGGGAGCAGACCCGCCGGCATGGGCGACCTGGGCGGGTTCATCATGTCCTTTGAGATCGAGGAGACAGACACCATAGACGACCGGTACCGTCGCGTTCAGGAGGCCGGCGGGGAGTTCCTCTCCGAGCCTCTGGCGGTGGAATTGGAGAACTACGGGGTGATACGCTCGTTCGTCTGCAAGGATCCCGACGGCTACCTGCTGGAGTTCGTCCGCCTCCCCACTCGCGAGGAGATTCTCGCCTACCGTAGTAAGCACGCCAAGGACACCTGAGAAGGCCGACCAGAGGAGCGCCACAGCCCATGCCCACCGCCAATCTGAGCCGCTTGCTGGAACGAAACAAACACCGCTTCGGAGATCGGGAGGCGGTGGTCGACGGAGACGTGAGGCTCACGTACCTGCAGTTGGACGCGGCCGTCAGCCAGATGGCGCAGGCGCTGTTGGACCTGGGATACCGCCGGGGCGACATCATCGCAATCCTGGCCGACAATTCCCACCGCTACCTGATCGAGATCCTGGCCGTCAACCGTATCGGCGCGGCCTTCATACCGCTCAACTGGCGCCTTCATCCCCGCGAGTTGACCTACATCCTCAACCACTCCGGAGCGGTGGGCCTGACGGTGGATGAGCGTTTTCACGAGAGCGCCCGGGCGACGCTGGCCTCCTCACCCGGGATCCGCCACGTCATCACCCATTCCGCAGACGGCGATCCCGGCTGGCACAGCTACGCGGACCTTATGGGCGCCAACGAAGGCGCCGAGGTGCCCGACGCCGACATGGGTCTCGACGACCTTGCCCGGATTCTCTACACCTCCGGCACCACCAGCCATCCCAAGGGGGTGATCACCACCCACGGCAACGTGATCTGGAACCAGTTGGGCCAGATCCTGGAACTTGAGTTGGTTCCCTCGGACCGGATCATGCTGTCGGCGCCGCTTTTCCATGTCAGCGGACTGGATGTCCCCGGGCTGACGGCCCTCTACATCGGGGCCACCCTGGTGGTGGTCCACAGCTATGCGGGGCCGGAGATCGTGAAGCTGGTGGCGAGGGAGAAGGTGGTGGGTGGGGTGCTGGCCGCCCAGATAATCCACGACATCATGAGGATGGAGGACCGGGACAGCTACGACCTCTCATCGCTGAAGTGGATCGTTTTCGGTGGCCTGCCGGCGCCCGTGTACCGGCGCTTCCAAGAGACCCTGCCGCATGTGAGGCTGTCGGAGGCCTACGGGATGACCGAACTGACCAATGGCGCCGCCTACCTCGAGCCCAACCCTCCGGCGGACAAGATCGGGTCGGTGGGAAGACCCTTTGCCAACATCGACCTTCGGATCGTGGACGATGAGGGCCGCCCGGTGCCGCCCGGCGAGCCGGGAGAGCTGGTCGCCCGCGGTCCCAAGGTGTCGCCTGGGTACTGGAACGATCCCGAAGAAACCGCTTCGGCCTTCCGCGACGGGTGGTTTCACTCCGGTGACATCTGCCGCATCGACTCCGACGGCTACATGTGGTTCGTGGATCGCAAAAAGGACATGATCAAGAGCGGCGGCGAGAACGTGGCCAGCGCCGAGATCGAGCGAGTACTCGCCAAGCACCCCGCGGTTGCCGAGAGCGCAGTGGTGGGGGTTCCCGACACCCGCTGGGACGAGGTCCCCAAGGCTTTCGTGGTTCCCCGCCCCGGCGTCAAGGTGACCGAAGATGAACTGGCCGATCACTGCCGCACCAACCTCGCCAAGTTCAAGGTGCCCAAGTACATCGAGGTGGTCGATGCACTGGTCCGGAACGACTCCGGCAAAGTCATGAAACGCTGGCTCCGAGACGCCGAGCGAGAGAAGTTCGAGGCAGACAACCAGCCCTAACCCGAAGGCGGAAATCCTCTCCTTGCTAGCGGTCGCGGTCTATTGCATCCTGGAAGGCCCGGAGCGTCGTCCTGTCGAAGCAGACGAAGCGGATCGTGCCGACCTTGGTCGAGGTCGAGCGAACCGTGTCGACGGCGATTCTGGCGGCCGCTTCGAGCGGATAGCCGTGAGCGCCGGTGGCGAGTGCCGGAAAGGCGACACTTTGGGCGTCCACCTCGTCGGCGCGAGCCAGAGACTCGCGGTAGCAGGACTCGAGCAACACCGGCTCGCCTTGGCTTCCGCCCCTCCACTGTGGTCCCACGGTGTGGATGACCCATCGAGCATCCAGCCGGTAGCCCGGGGTGATCTTGGCGCGTCCCACCGGACAACCCTTCAGCTTTTTGCAGTGGGCCCGCAGTCTGGGTCCCGCCGCGTGGTGAATGGCGCCGTTGACTCCGCTCCCGCGGGCCAGGCGCGTGTTGGCTGCGTTGACTATGGCGTCAACGTCCTGGTCCGTGATGTCGCCAAGCACCGCTTGAAGAGTGGGTCCGGTGGACAGAACAACCGGCAAGGAGATCGGCATCGGCTCACCGGAGACGTGGATGATCAAGTCCCGTAGCAAATCGCGTTCCTTGATGGGGTCGATGCCTCCCGGGTCGTATCGGCGGGGATCACTCTCGACTACTGCCGAGGTGACCACGAAACTGGTCTCGCCCCCCGGCGTCACCTCGGTGTGTTTGGCTGCGAACCTCACCTCGTAGATGCCATGACCGGTCCAACTCCGGTGGAGGAACAGACGGTCGCCCTCCATGAACGCCAGCCACTTGTCGATCATGTCTATCGGTCGATATCCCAATGCGATCGCCTGCATCTCGTCTCTTGAGAGAAGCATGTCCGGAGGCGGAATCGGCACCGGGTCTCTGATGGTTGCGGTGTGTCCCTCGCAATCATCCGGGTGCTTGTCCTCGTCTGAGCACAACCCCCAGTCATGCCTGCCGAAGACGCGTTCAGGCGGCCCGTCCGGTCCCCAGAGCGCCATGCTGAACAGGCTTGACCCGGCGTCTCCGGGACCCCCGGCGCCGTTGCTGGTCGGGCTCCAATGGTCCGATGTTTCGTCAGGCATGCTCACTCCACTTCCACCTCGAATGCTCTACACCTGCTAATACAAGCACGCCCATGTGACACTTACCCCGGTGGGGCCTGTGGACGGCGCCCGAAAGCGGCACTTCCCGTCCATGCTGTAGGGTTTGGCGTCGTGGCTACGTCGGTGACGATCACGGGGACCGGAATGCCGGTGCCGTCTGCGGATCGTGCCGGACCGGGAGTGTTGGTGCGCTCTGGTGAGGTGGCGGTGCTCATCGATGCCGGCAGGGGGACCACCATGCGGCTCGCAGCGCTGGGCCTGTCGCCGGTGGACCTCGACGCTGTCTTCGTCACCCATCACCACAGCGATCACGTCAGCGGGTTGGAAGATCTGGTGTTGTCCCGCTGGATCATGGACCGCCTTGATGAGACGTCGTCGCTTCCCATCCTGGCGCCGGACGGACCGGCCGCGGGTTTCCTGGAGGACATGCTTGACCATTGGGAGCATGACCTGGCGGTTCGCAGCGACCACACGGGCCGCCACACCCGTCCCGGCGTGGAGGTAAGTCCCTTCGCGGTGACGGACTCGGTGAGCGAAGTCTGGGTCAAAGAGCATGTGCGGGTCATGGCGGGACCGGTGTGCCATGAACCTGTGCTCCCGGCGGTCGGATACCGGATCGAGACACCTGATGGGGTGGTGGCCATCACAGGTGACACCCTGGTGTGTCCCCAGGTGACTGTCCTGGCAGCGGATGCCGATGTGCTTGTCTACGAGGCGATGCGCTTCGATCTGATCCGTGCTCGACCCCGATACCTGCACTTCGTGCTGGACTACCACGCCGACACGGTGCTGATAGGCACCCAGGCACAGGAGTTGGGGGTACCGACCCTGGTGCTGACCCACCTCATTCCCGAGCCGACCACACCCGAGGACCGCCGGGGTTTTGTGGACGATGTGCGGCGTGGAGGATATCGGGGGAGGGTGTTGGTGGCCGACGACCTGACTACAGTCCGGTTCGGGACAAATAACCGCTAGTTCCCAATAATCCCTACCGGTCGGTATGTTACCCTGGACAGAGATGTATCCGGCCCGAGGAAATCCAACCCGTTTGGCTTGGATTGTCCCTGAGTAATCAATGATCGGAGTTCAGATGATGACAAGATCCATACGATCCCTGCTGGCGTTGTTGCTGGTCATGGGCCTGGTGGCTGCGGCGTGCGGCGACGATGACACCGCCGCCCCGGACCCTGAGCCCACCACCACCGCACCGGCGCCTGACACCACCGAGGCTCCTGCGGCTCCTGAGGAACCGCAGGAGGAAACAGCTGAGGAGCCGACGGAGACCACGGCTGCTCCTGAGCCCGAGGAGGAGATGGAGACCGAGACCACCGAGGCGGCTACGACGACAACCGCCGCCGAGATGGAGGAGATGCCCATGGGGGGCAGTCTCAGGATGGTGATCGGCGCTGAGCCTTCCACCCTTAATCCCATGACCGGTACCCGGGCGGACCAGGTGGTGGCGATCTCGATAATCGAGCGCCTGGTGGCCACGGACGCCAACGCCGTACCTTCCACTCACGGTCTGGTGACCGGCTGGGAGCGGGTTGACGATCTCACCTGGCGGTTCACGATGAGAGAAGGCGTGACCTTCACCAACGGTGAACCTGCCGGCGCCGAGGCAGCCGCCTTCTCGTTGACCACCCACCGCGACACCGACGGATCGGTCCTCAAGGGCTTCTTCGCGGTCTTCGCCGACGTCCAGGTTGTTGACGACACCACTTTCGAGGTGACCACCACCATCCCGACCAACGCCGTGCCCGAACTGCTGGCAAACCTCTACGTCTTCCCGCCCGCCTACTACGCGGAGGCCGGACACGAGGGTTACGGGCTGGCGCCGATCGGAACCGGTCCCTTCGTGCTCTCGGAGTGGAACGCCGGGTCCTCAATCGTCGCCACTCGCAACGCCGACTACTGGCGGGGCCAGGCGCCTCTGGACCAGATCCAGTGGAGTTGGGCCGGTGACGACGCCACCCGGGTGGCATTGCTGCAAACCGGTGAAGCCGACCTGGTCGTGAACGTGCCCACCCAACTCCAGGACGATGTCGCCGGACAGGATGGCCTGAACGTGCATCCGGTGGCGGCCCTGTCCAACATGACCATCTTCTTGGTGGCCACCGCTCCTCCCTTCGACGACGTCAGGGTGAGGACCGCGGCGGCCAAGGCCATCGACCGCCAACTCCTGGTGGACGCCATCTTCGACGGCACGGGCGCCTCTACCAACAACAACTTCTTCCACACCTTCTTCCAGAGCGTTGACGGTGACGAGGAAGGGATCGACTACGACCCCGACGGAGCAGCGGCGCTCCTGGCCGAGGTCGGTGGAGAGGTTGCGATCACCAACACCTACACCACCGGACGCTATCCCAGCGACTCCGATGTGGGTGAGGCGATCTCCGGCATGCTCGAGGCCGTCGGATTCACGGTCACCCGCAATCCGCTGGATGTGGGGACCTTCTTCGGTCAGGTGATCGGAGGCGAGTTGGACGGGATGTTCATGTTCGCCACGGTTCCGGTCTATCCGCACGAGGACGTGCTGGTGCGGGCGTTCATGACCAGCAACGCCATCACCAAGACCTGTCCGGACGATCGCATCGATCCCTTGGCGGACCAGGGACTGGCTGCTAACGACGCTGCCTCCAGGAACGCCACCTACGACGAGTTGGGCCGTATCGGAGTCGTCGACCTGGTGTGCTGGATCCCGCTCTATGAGCAGGTCCTCTCCTTCGGATACACCGACCATGTGCAGGGATTCGTTCCCGCCCGCGACGACCTGCACGACTACTTCCTGATCTCGATGGGTTGATCCCCGTCACCCAGGAGATCCTGAAAGCGAGCCCCCTCCCTGCGAGGGGGCTCGCCCTTTTAGCCTCGATCCACCGTTTTGTGGGTGGTGGTGTGGGTGAGCGGGGTTTGG
>CAYWGY010000029.1:0-2844 GCA_964458055.1 uncultured Acidimicrobiaceae bacterium
CGCCCACCGAGGCTCGGACCTCCCGGATGGGGAGGGTGTATCCCCCGGGCGCCCCCCGGAGGGAGGGGTCGTGGCTGATGGAGAGGTGGGTCTTGGCCATGCAGATGGGCAGATTGCCGAATCCCGCCCGCTCGTACTGCGCCAGTTGGCGGTTGGCAAGAGGCGTGTAGGAGACGTCCTCGGCGCCGTAGACATTTTTGGCGATGCCGGCGATCTTGTCCTTGAGGGAGACCTCGTTCGGGTAGAGGAGCTTGAAGTCGGCGGGCTGGGTGCACGCATCCTCGACGGCCTCGGCCATCTGCAGGGCGCCCTGCCCTCCGTCGGCCCAGTGGGTGGTGGGCGCGGCGGCATGCGCTCCGGCTTCCGCGGCTGCATCCTGGACGTACGCGATCTCCCGGTCGGTGTCGGTGGGGAAGACGTTCACCGCCACCACTGCCGGGATGCCGAAACGCCTGATCGTCTCCAGGTGCGCCTGCATGTTCACGATTCCTTCTCTCAGCAGGGGCAGGTTCTCCTCTGTGTACGCGGAGGGGAGCGGTCTTCCCGGCCTCACCGGAGGTCCGCCTCCCTGGGCCTTGAGCGCCCGGATGGTGGCGGTGAGGACGACGCAGTCCGGCGCCAGGCCGGAGGTGCGGCACTTGATGTTGAAGAACTTCTCCATCCCCATGTCCGCCCCGAAACCGGACTCGGTGATGGTGTAGTCGGCCAGTTGCAGAGCTATCCGGTCGGCCAGCACCGATGAGTTGCCATGGGCGATGTTGGCGAAGGGCCCGGCATGGACGAATACGCCCTGGCCTTCCAGTGTCTGCATGAGGGTGGGATGGAGGGCGTCTCTCATGAGCACGGTCACCGCTCCTGCCACCCCGACATCCTCCAAGGTGAGGGGTTCTCCATTGACGTCCGTGCCGAAGACGATGTTGCCGCAGCGTTCCCGGAGGTTGCGAAGGGCCGATGCATAGTCATGGCCGTCCACCAGTGCCAGGATCGCCATGATCTCGCTGGCCACGGTGATGTCGAACCCGGTTTCCCGGGGGTAGCCGTCGATGCGGCCGCCCAGCCCCAGGACCACGTTCCTGAGCGCCCGGTCGTTCACATCGACCACTCGCCTCCACAGAAGACCGTGGGGATCGATTCGCAGGCGGTCGAGGCCCCGCTCGGCCAGTTGATCGTCACTCAGCCGGTTCTCGAAGTACCAGCGGGCATCGATGGCTGCCGCCGCCAGGTTGTGGGCGACTCCGATGGCATGGAGGTCTCCGGTGAGGTGGAGGTTGAACTCCTCCATGGGGATCACCTGGCTGTACCCACCCCCGGCGGCGCCCCCCTTGATGCCGAAGGTGGGCCCCATGCTGGGCTGGCGGATGCAGGCCATCACATTGCGGCCGCGGGCTCCCAACCCCTGGGTGAGGCCGATGGTTGTGGTGGTCTTGCCTTCGCCCAGAGGAGTTGGGGTTATGGCTGTGACGTCAACGTAGCGGCCCCTGGGGCCATCGCCGATACGCCGAAGGATGTCGAGGTGCACTTTTGCCTTTTCCGTGCCATAAGGAATGAGTTCCTCGCTCTTTACGCCGACACGGTCGGCTATCTCGGTTATGGGAAGAACCTGTGCGCTTTGGGCGATATCGAGATCGGAGGGAATGGGGGATGCATTCACAGCATGTCTCCTAGAAGTCTTCGTGTTGGTTATCAGGAATGAAACCGTCGGATCGTATTTTACATAATGTTAACTCAGGCCGGAAGTGGGCAAAGCCGCCTGGCAGCGGTTGCTCGCCTCGCCGGGCATGGAGCGGCACGGGAGCAGGCATGGTCTGGGGGGCCTCGTTACGTGAACGAAGGGTTTTGTTATAGGTGTGGGCATTTCTAATCTTTTCCCTAGCCGTGTCAGTGCTCTCTTTGCCGGAAACCCTCTAATGGATTGGGTGGATCTGCTGCTGGTAGGCGTTCGCGTAATTGGCGTCTTCGCACTCCTGCTGCTGTTGACAATCCTGAATATCTGGATGGAGAGGAAGATCCTGGCGGACATGCAGAACCGGGTGGGCCCGGCCCGGGCGGGACCGTGGGGGATATTGCAGACGCTCGCTGACGGCTTGAAATTGTTCTTCAAGGAGCACATCACTCCACGGAAGGTGGACCTGGGGGCCTATCTCCTGGCTCCGTTCCTGGCCGTCGTGCCCGCCTTCTTGATCTTCATGATGGTCCCCCTGGGTCCGGGGTTGGAGGTGGCGGGGCGTTCGCTGCCTCTTCAGGGCGCCGACCTCAACATCGGGCTCCTCTTCATCCTGGCCATGTCCTCGATGGCGGTGTACGCGGTTGTCCTGGCCGGATGGTCTTCGGGCTCGAAGTACCCGTTGCTGGGCGGAGTGCGAGCCACTGCCCAGGCCATTTCCTATGAGGCGGCCATGGGTCTGGCCATGGTGGCGGTGGTCATGTTCTCGGCCACGGCGCCTGGTGCGGAGAGCGGGACTCTGTCGCTGGCCGAGATCGTGGAACGCCAGTCGGGCACGTGGCAGGGTGCGGTCTCCTTCCTCGACCCGGTGCTCGGCTTCATCCCCCGCTGGAACATCTTTCCCCAGGTGGTTGCCTTCGTGATCTTCTTCTTGGCGGCGGTGGCGGAAACCAACCGGGCCCCATTCGATCTGGTGGAGGCCGAGCAGGAAATCGTGGGTGGTTTCCACACCGAGTACTCCGGGATTCGCTTCGCCATGTTCTTTCTGGCCGAATACATCAACATCTTCTCAATGTGCGCCATCGCCGCCACCCTGTTCCTGGGAGGCTGGAACGGCCCCACCTGGGAAGGGGTGGCGCCTGGTTGGGTTTCGGCCATACTTCCTGTGGTATGGCTGATGG
>CAYWGY010000029.1:2854-7497 GCA_964458055.1 uncultured Acidimicrobiaceae bacterium
TGATGGTGAAGAGTTACGTGCTGGTGATCATATTCTTCTGGACGCGGGCCACCCTTCCCCGGTTGCGCTACGACCAGTTGATGACCCTGGGCTGGAAGAGACTGATCCCCTTGTCGATGGTGTGGCTGGTCATATCCACGGTGGTGATCGGTTTCCGTCAATTCGGACTGCCGTTCATAGGGTGAGGAGAACATGGGGATACTGAAAGACTTCTGGAAGGGTTTCAAGGTCACCGGGTCGATCGGGCTGAAGGGACTGTTCGGCAAGGACATCGTCACCACCCGCTATCCCACCGAGATGCGGGAGAAACCGGTGCGCTTCCACGGCCGCCACGTGCTCAACCGCTACCCCGACGGGATGGAAAAGTGCATAGGGTGCGAGTTGTGCGCAGGGGCCTGCCCCGCCCGCTGCATCTATGTCCGGGGAGCGGACAACCCGCCGGATGATCCCCAGAGTCCCGGTGAGAGATTCGGGTACGTCTACGAGATCAACATGCTGCGCTGCATTTTCTGCGGGCTGTGCGTTGAGGCCTGTCCCACCGAGGCCATCACCATGACCCACCTGTTCGAAATGTCAGTCACCAACCGCAGCGACGCCATTCACACCAAGGACGAGTTGCTCATGGCCGAGGACGGATCGGTTCCCCACATTTACGACGACGATCCCTACGCCGACCTAACGGAGTTGGACGCCGCCGACGGCTGGATGCGCGCCACCTCGCCCAATGGAGTGGCGGCCTACGAGGGGGAGGCCATGTGGCAGCCCACCCCGGGTCCCGCTGCCTGGGAACCTGAGCCTGACCAGGAGACCAGGGACTCGCCGGATGGTTGAGCTGGTCATCTTCGTTCTCATGGGAGCGGGAGCGCTGGCGGGAGGCCTGACCGTGGTCCTGGCTCGCAACCCGGTCCGCTCGGCCCTGGGGATGCTGGGTTCGCTGGTCTCTCTGGCCGTCATCTATGTGGTGAACCTGGCTCACCTGGTGGCGGCGGTGCAGGTGGTGGTGTACGCAGGGGCGGTGCTCACCCTGTTCCTGTTCGTGATCATGTTCATCGGGGTGGACCGGGAGGAGGACACCGCCGAGACCATCCCCTTCCAGAGGAAGTTGGTGGCCGGTCTGGCCGCCGTTGCCGCGGTGGGAGCGGCGGCGCTGGTGTCGAGAGGCAGGTTCTCATGGGTGCCCGACGCCACGGAGGGGACAGAGATTCCCAACGGCACCGTTCAGGCCCTGGGAGGCGAACTGTTCACCGACTGGGTCCTGGGAGTGGAGGTGACCGCCCTCTTGCTTACCATCGCCGCGGTGGGCGCCATCGCCCTGGCATTCCACCGGCGGTCCGGGGAAGGCTCGGCGGAGGAGTGATGCTCACCGTAACCCCCGGCTGGTACATGACCCTGGCCGCCGCGCTCTTCCTTCTGGGGATGACGGGGGTCCTGATCAGGCGGAACGCCCTGGTGATGTTCATGTGCGTGGAGTTGATGCTCAATGCGGTCAATCTGACATTCGTGGCCGCCGGCAGGGCGCTCGGGGTGCTGGACGGGCAGGTGGCGGTTTTCTTCGTTCTGGTTGTTGCCGCCGCCGAAGTGGTGGTGGGACTGGCGATCATCGTCGCCATCTTCCGGCGCCGGGCCACCGCTTCCGTTGACGAGTTGGCGGCGCTGCGAGGATGATCGAGCTTCCCACCGAGGCGCTGTGGCTGGTGATCGCCCTCCCCCTCGGGGGGGCGGTGCTCCTTCACTTCGTCGGCAGGCGCCTGGGAGAGCCCCTGGCGGGATACCTGGCCTGCGCTGCCAGCCTGGCCGCGTTCGCGGTGGCGGCAGTTGCGGCGGTCCCCTTCCTCACCGGCGAGGGCCATCCCTCCCAGTCGCTGCTCTGGGAGTGGATGCCGGCGGTCGGGGCCTCCTTCGAGATAACCTGGGACCCGCTCTCGGCGCTGATGACACTGGTTGTAACGGGAGTGGGGTCGCTCATCCACGTCTACTCGGTGGGGTACATGCACGGAGACCCTCGCTTCGCCCGCTTCTTCACCTACTTGAACCTGTTCACCGCCTCCATGCTCACCCTGGTGCTGGCGGGCAACTTCGCCATGCTGTTCGTCGGTTGGGAGTTGGTGGGGATCTGTTCGTACCTGTTGATCTCCTTCTGGTTCACACGCCCCTCGGCAGCGATGGCGGGCAAGAAGGCCTTCGTGGTGAACCGCATCGGCGACTTCGGTTTCCTGATCGCCCTGATGCTGATTTTCAGCGCCTTCGGCACCCTCTCCTATTCGGGGGTGTTTGATCGGGCCGCCGAGGAGTTGAGCGGGTGGGCGCCCACTCTCATCGGGCTCATGCTGGCAACCGGGGCAATAGGAAAGTCGGCGCAGATACCCCTCTACGTGTGGCTGCCCGACGCCATGGAGGGCCCGACTCCGGTCTCGGCTCTGATCCATGCCGCCACCATGGTGACCGCCGGGGTCTACGTGATCGCCCGATCGGCGCCCATATTCGAGTTGACGCCGGTTGCGTCGGGGGTGGTGGCGACGGTTGGCGCGGCCACTGCCCTGTGGGCGGCCACCATCGCCATGGGCCAGTCGGACATCAAGCGGGTGCTGGCGTATTCCACCATCAGCCAGTTGGGCTACATGTTCCTGGCGGTGGGAGTCACCGCGTACGTGGCGGGAATTTTCCACCTGATGACCCATGCATTCTTCAAGGCCCTTCTCTTCCTGGCGGCTGGTTCCGTGATCCATGCCATGGGCGGCCGCCAGGACATGGCAGAGATGGGAGGGCTGAGAAAGGCCATGCCCGTCACCTTTGTCACGATGGGAGTGGGGGTGGTCGCCATAGCCGGTTTCCCGCCCCTGGCGGGATTCTGGTCGAAGGATGAGATCCTCAGTGTCGTGTTCAATCGGGGAGGTTGGTTCACCGCCCTGTGGTTGGTGGGGCTGGTCACCGCCCTGTTGACCGCCTTCTATATGTTCCGCCAGTTCGTGATGGTGTTCCTGGGAAAGCCCCGCTGGCCCGAAGGGGTCGAGCCGCACGAGTCTCCTCGGTCGATGACCTTTCCCCTGGTGGTCCTGGCGGTGCTGTCGGTTGTCGGGGGACTGGTGAACACGCCGTTCCGTCTCGGTTTGGAACACTTCCTGGAGCCTGCCTTCGAAGGGGTCAAGCTCGGGCATCCACCCGAGGGCGCCGTTCTTCTGATCATCCTGGCGGTGCTGTCGGTGGGAGCGGGACTGGTGGGGGCAGCCATGGCCTTCTTCGCCTACCATCGCCCGGTCGAGGCTTGGCGCCGCTTTCAAGCGGCCTTCGGCAGGGTCTGGGGGTGGTGGGAGGATGCCTACCGGGTGGATGATCTCTACGGAGTCACCCTGGTCACCCCCGGCCGACGGCTTTCGGAGTTTGCGGCATTCCAGTTGGACGTCAAGGTGGTTGACGGGGCGGTAAACGGCGCCGCGCGGCTCGTCCAGGCCACCGGGCGCTTCATCCGCCCGGCCCAGAGCGGCCTGATTCGCCAGTACGGGCTGTGGTTCGGCCTGGGACTGGTGGCCCTGCTGGTGTGGCTGGTGGTGAGGAGCGGAGCGTGAGGCCGACCGCATGCTGAGTTTCCTGGTGCTTCTGCCCCTTCTGGGCGCGGTGATCGTCTCGCTCGTACCCGCCCGCCGGTCCGAACTGCACCTACCCCTGGGCGTGGCGCTGTCCGTGGCGCCGCTGGGAGTGGCCGGAGCGGTGTTCTTCTCGTTCGAAAAGGGCGAGGCCTCCTTCCAGATGGTCGAGAAGGTCGTGCTCTGGGAACCGTGGGGGTTGTCGTGGCAGTTGGGCGTGGACGGGATCTCACTCGGAATGGTCGCCCTGACCGCCATCCTGTTTCCTCTCAGTCTGGCCGTCTGCGACTCCATCTCGCACCGGCGTAAGGCTTTCGTCCTGGCCATGCTCTTTCTGGAGACGGGGCTTCTGGGGACGTTCCTGGCTCTCGATCTCCTTCTGTTCTTTGTCTTCTTCGAGGTCATCCTGGTGCCCATGTATCTGATCATCGGGATCTGGGGCGGCGAGCGGCGGATATATGCCGCTGTCAAGTTCTTCATCTACACCGCCGTGGGATCTGCCCTGCTGCTGGCGGCCATCATCGCCCTGGCAGTGATGCATGCCTCCCAGAGTGCCGATGGCGTCCTCAGCTTCGACTACCCGAGCCTGCTCGGCATGGACATCTCCTCCACCGCCCAGATGTGGTTGTTCGGCGCCTTCGCTCTCGCCTTCGCCATCAAGGTGCCGCTGTTCCCCTTCCACACATGGTTGCCCGACGCCCATGTCGAGGCGCCCACCGCCGGCTCGGTGCTCCTCGCCGGCGTCCTGCTCAAGCTCGGGACCTACGGGTTGCTGCGCTTCAACCTGACTCTCTTCCCCGAGGCCACGGTTTCCCTCGTCCCGGTGCTGGCCACCCTGGCCGTCGTAGGGATAATCTACGGGGCGGTGGTGGCCATCGTCCAGCCGGACCTGAAGAAGCTGGTGGCGTACTCCTCGGTGAGCCACCTGGGTTTCGTGGTGCTCGGCATTTTCGCCCTGACGTCGGCCGGTCTGCAGGGCGCGGTCATCCAGAATGTGAACCACGGCCTCACCACCGGCGCTCTTTTCCTGCTGGTGGGGATGCTCTATGATCGCCGTCACAC
>CAYWGY010000029.1:7507-17262 GCA_964458055.1 uncultured Acidimicrobiaceae bacterium
GGCTCAACGGGTTCGTGGGTGAGTTCTTGGTGCTCATCGGGAGTTTCCCGTCGCTGCCGGCCTTCGCGGTGGTGGCCGCCTTCGGGGTGGTGCTGGCGGCCATCTACATGTTGTGGGCATACCAACGAGTCTTCACGGGTCCGGTGACCAAGCCGGCCAACCGGACCCTCGGCGACCTGACCCCCAAGGAGACGGCGGTCCTGGCGCCGCTGGCGGCCCTGGTGCTGTTGCTCGGACTCTATCCTGGAATACTCCTGGACCGCACCGCTGCCTCGGTGGAGTCCATACTCGATCGCATCGAACGTACCACCGACTACGAGGCGCCGGATCCCGGCCGCCTGGCTGACGTCTTTTCCTCGATGTCCGGGGAAGGTGGATCGTGACCTTTCCTGACATCGCCTGGGCGGCGCTGGCGCCGGAGTTGGTGATGGTGATGGGCGCGGTGGCGCTGTTGCTCCTGGATGTCCAGCGAAAGCCCGGCACGGCGGTGCTGTGGAGGTCCGCTCTCACCGTCATTGTTATCGCTCTCGGTCTCGGCATCTGGCAGTGGACCGCGTCCACCGAGGGAGCGGCCCCCGTCTTCGGGGAGATGCTGGTGTTCGACCGCCCCTCCGCCCTGGCCCGCCTGCTGGTGTTGGTGGTCTCTATTCTCGCCGTGGCTGCCGGTCGGAGTCTCTTTGCCAAGCTGGGCAACCGGGCGGCGGAGGGGCTGGCGCTGGTGCTCCTGGCGTCGGCGGGGTTCGTCCTGATGGCCGCCTCGCAGAACCTGGTGATGATGTTCCTGGGCTTGGAGATGGGATCGATCTCCCTCTACATCCTGGCCGGCATATCAGGTGACGGCGTCCGCTCCGATGAGGCCGCCCTCAAGTACCTCCTCCTGGGAGCGGTGGCGTCGGCGGTATTCATCTACGGCGTCGCTTTGGTCTTTGCGGGAACCGGGTTTCTCGGCATCGGGGCCATTCGCCTGTTCCTGGCCCAGCACCTGTTGCTCTCTCCCGCGGTCCTCCTGATCGGGATTGGCCTGGTCACGGTGGGACTCTCCTTCAAGGTGGCGGCGGCGCCCTTCCATGTGTGGGCGCCCGACGTGTACCAGGGAGCGCCGGCGGGAATAGTGGGTTACATGGCAGCGGTGGCCAAGGTGGGCGGATTCGCCGCTCTCGCCCGGGTGCTGCTGGGGGGCTTTGACGTCTTGTCGGTCGACTGGGCGCCGGTGGTGGGTGGGATTGCCGCCCTGTCCATGGTGGTGGGGGCGGTCATGGCGATCATCTCCACGGACATACGCCGCCTGCTGGCCTATTCAGGGGTGGCCCACGCCGGCTTCATCCTCACCGGGCTTGCCGCCGGACCAGGGGGGTCATCGTCGGTCTGGTTCTACCTGGCGGTCTACACGGTGCAACTGGTGGCGGCATTCTCGGTGATCTCGGTGCTGGCGGGAGCAGTCTCCTCCGGGTCCGACCTGTCTGATTATCGAGGTCTCTACCGTCGCTCGCCATTCCTGGCGGCGGCCCTGTCGGTGGCGCTGCTGGGAATGGCAGGCATTCCCCTGACAACCGGATTCGTCGCCAAGTTGGGCGTCTTCCTGGAGGCCTGGAGGGGCGACCTGGAGTGGTTGGTGGTGGTGGGGGTGGTGTCCTCGGCGGTGGCGATCTACCTCTATCTGAAGGTGATCGTGATCATGTACATGCAGTCGCCCACATCAAGCGGTCCGGTGGGATTCGACCGTCCCACCGCCTGGGTCCTGGGTGCGGCGACCGCTATCACCGTGGCCTTGGGGGTTTTCCCCCAGCCCCTTCTCAACCTGGTGGAATCGGCCGTCTACCTTTGAGGCCATCGGTCAAAGATATTGATATCTTTTGTTGTTAAGGGCGGTCGGAGGTCTTTTTGGGGGAAAGATATTAATAAGTTTGGAGCTAAGTACGGTGATGGCGGTGAGCCCTGGTCCGTCCCTCGGCTCGGGCTAGTCCTGCTCTGACCAGGTCGTTTAGCAGGTCACGGACCATGGTTTGGTCTTCGCCCAAGAGACGTACCCCTTCCATAGTCGAAATACTGCCTGCCCGATTGATCTCGTCCAAGAGTGTCTGCTGCTTTCGGCCCTGTGCCTCCATGGATGGCGGCCTGAAGGTTCACACCGGAGTCGGCGCTCTCCGGGACGGGTAGGAATTTCGGAAGGCGTCGGCGGACGCGGGGCTCCACTCCGATCCAAGGGGGATCCTGAGCGCCAGCCGGTCGGGGTTCTCGCAGGGTTTTCCCTGGGTGACGTGCAGGTAGGTGGCCCCATCCCGGCGTTGGAAGACATAGGAGTAGACGGTGTCATAGGAGGTGTGGTTGCAGATACCGGAGCCGCCGTGGTCGTGGGATTCCTGCAAGGCGAAGACGTCCGGGAGTCGGCAAGCCGCACGGATGCGCCGGGTGGCCGAGTCCAACCGGGGGCCGGTGGTGACCGTGTCGTCATCGTAGGGCGTGGCGCCCAACTCGACGTGATGGTTGGAGCGAACGATCCGGTCGGAGGCGTGAAAGGTCGCCTTGGACTCCTGTCCGCGGACCTCCACCGTTGCCAGTTCGGACTGATCGATCAGCACCAGGTTTCCCCAGACGTAGGCGTCACGGCTCAGAGCCCGTTCCACAGCCGCCACCCCGCTCCGCACATCGGTTCCCTCCCGGAGAGCTATCTCGGTGAGCCGGTCGTAGTTGAGACCGGGCACCGTCCGGACGTTGGAGTCGCAGCAAAACAGGCCGTGGCGGTTGGCGCCCAGAGAGAATCCCGAGAAGCGGTCGGCGGAAGGGTCGGTTCCCGCCCAGGTCTCCACACCGGCTATGCCGAAGACGCCTTCCTCGATGACCAGCAGGTCGTCGAAGCGAGCACGTCCGAAGTCCTTGTTCTTGAACAAGAGGTATCCCTCCGCGGTTCTAAGGGCGCCGGTGGTGCACATGGCCGTTTCCTCTCCTTTTCCGGTCACAATCAATGGTAGAGCAGGAGAAGGGGTCCTCTGGGGGCTGGTCGGGCCCTTCCCTGGGCCGTGGTGGTCAGCCGAAGTGGGCGGCCCCTGGGGCTTGTGGTTACCATGAAGGCCAATGGTCGAGGAATCGTTGTTATCCTGACCCAAAAGTTCACCCGATGATGGCCCCAGGGGGCCATGACGCCAACAGCCTCCCAGCAAGGAGTTAGCTCATGACCGATAATAATCCCGAGATCCAGAACATCCTGGAGGAATACCAGCAGAAGAATCTGAGTCGGCGCCAGTTCCTCAAGAAGGTCGGAGCGGCCGGTATCGGCGCCACCGCGGCGGCGGCGTTGCTGGCTTCCTGCGGTGAGGACGAGCCTGCCGTAACAACCGCGGCGCCAACCACAGCGGCGCCAACCACAGCGGCGCCCACGACGGCCGCGGCGCCCGCCACCACCGAAGCTCCCGCCGACATGGGCCCGACCACGGGCGGGACCCTGCGGGAGGGCTACAACCGGGATGTCTCCAAGCACGATCCGATCACCACCAACTGGTACGATCCGGCCTTTTTCGCCATCTACGAGGCGATCGTCACCATCGACCCCGACGGCAACTTCGTGCCCCAGTACTGCACCGACTTCGGGGTTTCCGATGACGGGTTGGAGTACTGGTTCGAAGTGGAGGACCGCCAGTCGCACTCCGGAGGAACCATCACGGCAGCCGATGTGGCCGAGTTCTACCGCATCCAGAAGTTCAGCTTCATCGCCGGCCTCGCCGCTCCCATAGGCTCCTATCGCGCTGACGGAAACCGAGTCATCGCCGAGATGAACAACCCCTGGGTGGGAACCTACGGTCCTCTCGCCACGGGCTACTGGCGCATAGCGAACATCAACACGTGGAAGGAAGTCGGCCAGTACGATGATGAAACCGGTTTGGCCGGAGAAGGCGTGGTGGCTTCCACCTACGGCACCGAGGTCGTCGACGCCACCGGTCCCTTCCGGCACACCGAATGGGTGCCGGGCAGCCACTCGCTGGTTACCCGCTGGGACGACTACCCCGGTTCCAACGTTCCCTACTTCGATAACAAGGGTCCGGCCCATCTCGACGCCATCCGGTGGTCGGTGATCACCGAGGCCGGACAGCGCGCCACCCAGTTGGAGAACGGCGACATCGACACGCTGATCAATCCCGCTCACCAGGACCTGGCCCGGTTGGAGTCGAACCCCGATCTGACCGTCTACCGCCACCCCGAGTGGTCGGGCTACTTCATGTTCATGAACCAGGAGAACTTCCCCGAGTTGTTCGGCGACCTGGAGACCCGCCGTGGTCTGTCGCACGCAGTCGACCGCGAGGGCATGGTCCAGGCTCTCCTCTTCGGGAACGGCGCTGCCACCTACGGTCCCTTCCCCACTCCCGACCGCTACTACGAGCCGGCGGTGGAGGAACTCAACAACTATGACGTTGACGAGGCCAACCGCGTGTTGGACGCAGCCGGCTGGACTATGGGTGACGACGGCGTGCGCACCCGCAACGGCACCCGCCTGGAGTTCGAGTTCATGGTCGAGAACGAGTCACTGCAGGTGGCCATCGGCAACGCCGCGGCCGCCCAGTTCTCGGTGGTGGGCGCCCAGGCCAACGTCAACGTGGTGGACCGGGCCGTGTGGTTCGAGAGAGCCGGCAGCGACCAGGTCCCGGCAGGCCTGTTCATGTGGCTGTGGCCGATCTCGGCGGACATCATTCCCCTCTTCTGCAACTCGGCCGTTATACCTTCTCCGAACTGGTCCCATGCCAGGGAAGAGCGGATCGACCAGGCCATCGCCGATTGGCAGGCGGCCGGCACCCAGGAGGCTGCCCAGAAGGCCCAGTCAGACCTGCAGTTGGCCTGGGCGGAACTGCTGCCCAACATTTCCTTTATCAACCAGAACGCCACGTTCGTGAAGAACAATCGGGTACACGGTTGGGCGCCTTTCGTCTGGCTGCTCTACCCCTACTACAACGACACCTGGATCGAGGCATAGCCCCGATTTCTCGACAAGGGCCTCCGTTCCCCGCCGGGGGGACGGAGGTTTCCTTCGTTAACTGCCTTCCGCGACGTGAGATACCTACACTGACCCTCTAGTGACCGCATCAACTCCTGAGTCCTACCTGACCGAGTGGAACCGGCGTTTGCTGGAATTCGAGGAGGGCCGCCATGTTTCGCTGCTGCGAAGGGCCCTCACCAACCTGGTCCGGAACCGGCTGCTCCTCACGGGAACCATCCTGGCCGTCCTGGTGGTGGGCGCCGGGTTGGTGGGTCCGGTGATCATCGGTGGCGACTACGAACTGATCAACTTCTCCAACACTCACGCCACACCCCTCAGCGAAGGAGCGCTGCTGGGCACCGATCACCTCGGGCGCGACACCGCCATCAGGCTCTTCGTAGCCATCAGGGTGAGCCTGGCGGTGGCGGTGGGGGTGACGGTCCTGGCGCTGGTGGTGGGCCTGGCACTGGGGACTGTGGCCGGGTACCGCGGCGGCTGGAGTGACCGGTCGCTCAGTGGAGTGATGGACTTCATCTGGGGATTCCCGCTGATACTGGTGGCGGTCCTGTTCGCCGGAGGGTTGGGAGAGGGCCTGCTCTCGGTGATCCTGGCGGTGGGGCTGGTGAATATGGCGGCCATTGCCAGGGTGGTGCGCGGAGAGGTCCTGGCGCTCTCGGAGCGGGAGTTCATCGAGGCTGCCCGGGCAGGCGGACTGTCGAACTGGCGCATCATCCGCAAACACCTTCTGCCCAACATCCTTGCCCCCGCCCTGGTCCTGGCCTCCTACTACGTGGCGGTCGCCATCATCGCCGAGGCCGCGCTCTCCTTCATCGGACTGGGAGCCCAGCCACCCCTACCCAGCCTGGGACAGATGGTTGCCGAGGGCCGCAACTTCCTTCAGCTCAATCACTGGGAGACCACGATTCCCGGCCTCACGCTGATGTTGATGGTCCTCTCCGTCAGTCTCATCGGCGACGGCTTGCGCGATGTGTTCGATCCCAGGTTGAAGCACGAGGCCAAGAGCGTGGAGTCGGCATGAGATACCTGGCGAAACGTACCGTCTACATGCTGGTGATCCTGGCGCTCTCCTCGGTGGCGGTGTTCTATGCCATCCGCCTCTCCGGGGGTGACGCCACCGCGGCCCGGCTCCCGGCCTCCGCCACCGAGGCCGACCGGGAGACCTTCCGCGAGGTTCTCGGACTCAACGACCCCATCTACCAGCAGTACTTCGACTACATGGGCCGACTGCTGAGCGGGGATCTGGGGAACTCGCTGACGAACAACGCGTTGATCTCGAAGATGTTGATCGAGCACGGCCGCAACAGCATCATCCTGGGAGCGGCCGCCTTCCTGCTGGTGTTCGTCGTGGGTGTTCCCCTGGGCATCCTGGCTGCGGTCAGGCGCAACAGATTCCTGGATCAGGGCATCATGACCCTCTCGGTGGCTGGTATGGCCGTGCCCAATTTCTGGCTGGCCCTGTTGAGCATCTGGTTGTTCGCCAGCGTGCTGAGATGGCTCCCCTCAGCGGGATGCTGTGAACCCAAACAGCTGATTCTTCCCGCCATTGTGCTGGCAGCCGAGGGCACCGCCCTGACCGTGCGAATGACCCGCTCCGCCATGCTGGAGAACCTGGACTCGGATTGGGTGCGAACCCTGCGGGCGGGAGGCCTCTCCGAAGCCCGGGTGATCGGCAAGCACGTCTTCCGGAATGCCTTGATCCCGATCATCTCCCTGGCCGGTTTGCGGATCGGTCAGATTGTCGGGTACGCCCTGATTGTGGAGGTGATCTTCGGCTGGCCGGGCCTCGGCCAGGTGCTGGTGAACGCGGTTTTGCGGCGAGACTACCCGGTGGCACAGTTCTTCTCGTTGGTCCTGGTTGTGATGGTGGTGCTGGGCAACTGGCTGGCCGATCTCGGCTATCTGGCGGCCAATCCTCGGCTTCGCAAGGTGTGATGACTACTCCACTGCTCTCGGTTCGCGATCTCACCACGGTGATCCGCACCGAAGGCATAGAGTTCGAAGTGGTCAGAGACGTCTCTTTCGATCTCTATCCCAACGAGATCCTGGGGCTGGTGGGAGAGTCCGGGTGTGGCAAGACCATGACGGCGCTGTCGCTGATGGGGTTGATACCGGCGCCCGCTGCCAGGGTAACCGCCGGCAGCGTGATGTTCGGTGACAGGGACCTGGTGGGCCTGTCTGAGCGGGAGATGCGGGAGGTGAGGGGAGACGACATCTCCATGATCTTCCAGGACCCGCTCACCTCGCTGGATCCCATGTTCACCATCGGGCATCTGCTCACCGAGGTGATCCGGCGGCACCGTCCGGTCACCCGCGCCGAAGCCGAGGTGACAGCTCTGCAGGCCCTCAAAGACGTGGAGTTGCCCGATCCCGAGACCCGGATGGGCCAGTACCCGCACCAATTGTCGGGCGGGATGCGCCAGCGGGTCATGATCGCCATGGCGCTCATGCTCGATCCCGACATCCTGATCGCGGACGAGCCCACCACGGCTCTGGACGTGACCGTGCAGGCTCAGATCCTCAACCGCCTCATCGGCCAGCAACGTCGGCGGGACATGTCGATGATGCTCATCACCCATGACCTGGGGGTGGTGGCGGCGGTCGCCCACCGGGTGGCGGTCATGTACTCGGGTGAGATCGTCGAGCAGGCGCCGGTCGAGCAGCTCTTTGCCGACCCCCGGCATCCCTACACGCAGGGTTTGCTGCGATCCCTGCCGCAGAGTCGTCACCAACGCGGCGCCCTCCACACGATTCCAGGCCGGGTTCCGCCGCCGCAGTTCACTCCTCCGGGTTGCCTGTTCAGCCCCCGCTGCTCCCAGGCCCTGCTCCGGTGCTGGGAGGAACATCCCGAGTTGGTGTCGGACGACGGTCGGGACCTGCGTTGTTTCAATCCCAAACCGCTGGAGTCGCCATGACCGGACCTCCCATCCCGGTGGAGGTGGTGGGCGAGGACGGAGTGAGATTGCGAGGCTTGGAGTGGCCCACTCCGGGGCCGCCGGTGATCGCCGTTCATGACTACGGCGCCGACCTCGACCAGTGGGGACCTCTCACCCGCGCTCTCGCGGAGGCCGGATACCGGGTGGTGAGCCTGGAACTGTCGGGCCACGGCCTGTCGGACGGCGATCCCGATCAGGGGTCAATCTCCCGCGACATCGCCACCATGGTGGCCCAGACCGCCGGGATATGGGGTCCCGTGGGCTTGATCACGTTGGGGGAGAGCGCCAGGGGGGCGGTGGGGGTGGGGGGTCCTGACGGCGCTCCCGTGCACATCCTTGTGTCACCGCCGACCATGAGTAGGGAGATCCTGGAGGGTGCGGTAAAGGCCATGCGGATCATCGTGGCCGGCGGTGGCGACACCGAGGGTCATGCCGCCGCCAAGAGCGTCTACGATCACCTTCCCGGCCAACGGTTGCTCATGACCGTTTCGGGCGCCAGTGAGCGGGGAGCGGAATTGACAACCCTGCGGCCCTCCATCCTGGAGGACATCGCCCAGTTCTTCCGTCAATACCTGGCTCCGATCAACATGGCCTGGATTGCTCGCAGAGAGGCCGAAGCCGCAGAAACCTCCTAGTACAAATCCGGGCTCTCACCTAGATTCGGATGTATAGCGAAAGGAGGTACATTGAAGAATCTAAATACCTCCCTCCTTCCCGACAGGATGACGGCGCGACCCTTGTTGGGAACAGGACCAGCGATGACTCCCGCGGGATGGACCGCCATCGTGATCGAGGCGCCGGCCGTGCAATCGGCGGTCGGTCATCCGGTTATCGAGGTGATGTCGGACTTCCGGGCCCTGGTGATCCACAAGAGTTTCCCCGGTCCCCCGGCGCCGGTATGGAAGCGTCCGGGGCGGCCTTGGAGGCAACCGAGAAAGCGACGCTCCACACGCACCAGGCGCAGACGGACACTTCGAGGTCACTAGACCTGTGGCTGCGGCTCCAGGATATTCGCCCGCGGCGCTTTGCCGACCCGGAAGTTGTCCGATCAAGTTGGAGATTGTCCCGGTTTCTCCCTTTCCGCCCGGCCACCGAAGCCGCACCGGCGGGAAACGAATGTGCGAAGACATATGGAGAAACGCGGAACTCATGGGAAACACCATCGTTTAGTTCAACCTCAGACAAAGGAGAAGAATGACAAAGAGACTTCCCTTCTACCGGCGAAGGTCAGTGCAGTCGGTTGTGGCGGTCGTGGCCCTCGGAGGCCTGGCCTTGGCCTGGTGGCTGATCTCGCCTCTCTTCATCGACGATGTGGTCGATGAGCCCTTCCCGCGGGCGGCCATGGCGGTGATTCCCGACGACATGACCGCCTCCGAGGTTGAGGAGATGATGCGAGAGACCGAGGAGACCGAGGATGCGGTGTACGAGAGCATGCCGGAGATGGTCATGGCCGTAGGAAACGGGGCCACTGACGAAACGCCCACAGCAAGCGAAGGGACCGTGGCGGATGCTGATTCGACCGCTGCCGGCACCCCGCAACCCACCACCGTTGTCGACCCGGTGGCGGTGGCCACTGGCGAGTTGGTGGACGCCGACAGCTTTCACAAGGGCTCCGGCCGGGTCACGGTCTACCGCTTCCCGGACGGTCACCATGTTCTCCGGTTGGAGGACATCGAAGTCACGAACGGTCCGGATCTTCACGTCTTGGTGGCCCCCGCGCACGGGATAACCAACCGTGACGCCCTCCAGGCCGCCGGCTACATCGATCTGGGATCACTCAAGGGAAACATCGGCTCGCAAAACTACGACTTCCCAGCCGAATACCAGGTCCCCGAGCA
>CAYWGY010000030.1:0-16909 GCA_964458055.1 uncultured Acidimicrobiaceae bacterium
GGACCTCCGGAACCGGGACGGTGAGATCATCGGTGAGGGGCAACCCTATTACTTTGACTGGCGATCGGACTCCCAGGCCCTGGTGGCCCATGTTGGCGATGCCCTGTCGATGCTCACCCTTGCGGACGGAGCGTGGAGATCGAGCGTTCTTCCCTTGACTCCCGGTCTGTTCCAAGCTCCGGCGTGGGCATCCGAGAGGCTAGTCGTCATCGTCTCCCCCACCTCTCCAGACGCGGTCCAGGTGAGACTGCCGTCCCTCGAGAGAGCTCAGGGCGACACCTCCGCTCAGCGGCTGGTGGTCTCCGATCTCGCCGGCCGCACGTCATGGACCCTGGCGAGCCTGGATGGTGCCGCGGCATTCGCCCTGGATCCCGACGGTGAGAGGGTGGCGTTCACCGACTTTGACGGTCCGCTGCGGGTGGTGGATGTTGCCGGAGGGGAGGAATTGGCGGTGTCGGAGGGGAGGGTGGCGGCGTTCCAGTGGAGCCCCGATGGGGAGAGGCTTCTCTTCATGGAAGTGGACGGCCAGGCGCAGGCGCTGGAACCCAAGGTGTGGGACGACAGCGGGGTGAGGGCGTTTGTCTCCTTCTTCCCCACCCGGGTGTTCCTCTTCCAGTATCTCCCCTTCTGGGACCAGTACTCCCGGAGCCTGACGTTATGGTCGCCCACCGGAGACGCCTTCACCTATCCTGCCTTATCCCCCGACACGGGGCAAGCTCACATCATGGTCCAACCTGTTGACGGCTCGACTCCCGTGGCGGTGGCCAGGGGCGTGTTTGCCAGTTGGTCCCCGGCGTTGCCCCCAACCGCCACCGGTTCCTGATTCGGAAGGCACTTGGCCCGGCTGGGGGTCAATCCCATCCCAGGTCGTGTAGTCGCTTCTCGGTGAAACCCAGGTAGTGGCCGAGTTCGTGCAGCAGCGTGCGGCGGATCTCTTCGCGGGTCTCCCTGCGGGAGAGGCCCAGATCGAGGTGAGCGAGACGGTAGACTCGGATTTCGTCGGGTAGCACCCCCCAATAGTCTGCTGACCGATCCGGCAGGGACACGCCGACATACTCTCCCAGCAGCATTTCCGGATCATCCTCCCTCTTCTCCTCGGGCGGCGGCGAGTCCATGGCCACCACCACCACATTGTCCATGAGAGAGGTGACCCATTCGGGTAGTTCGTCCAGCGCCCGCTCCAGGACCGCTTCGAAGTCCTCGGCCCTCATGTCCCCGGGTAAAGGGCGACAACCGCCTCTATCTCCACCATGGCGCGGGAATCGGCCAGCCCGGCGATCACCGCCAGCGTGTTCACCGGATAGTCCCGGTCGGGATACCATCCGGAGAAGACCCGGTCGCGTCCCTGGTAGAAGCCTTCTCGCGCACCCGGGGTCAGATAGGTGCGGAGGCAAGCCACGTCTTTTGGTGAGGCGCCCACGGAGTTCATGAGGACTTCCAGGTTGGAGAACGCATCGCGGGTTTGGGCGGCGGCCTCCCCGGAGATGGACCCGTCCTCTCTCCTGCCCGTCTGCCCGGCCAGCCAGACGACGGTGGCCCCGGCCTCCGCCACCGAGACCAGCGAGTACCGACCCGTGGGCGGGCTGATTCCTGGTGGGTTCCTTCGCGAAAGCATGATGGCTAGGGCCGGAATCTACCAGCGGGGATGCCCTAACGTCAGATCTGGTAAGATTGGATCCAATCTGTAATGCCGCCGAGAGAGGTCACGCCGAGATGACGACCCGCACCCAGACTGCAACCAGCCACTACGAGGTCCAGAAGAAACGCCGCTCCGATGAGTTGGCGTATTGGAGGGAGAACCGTCTGCACCTGGTGAAGGGTTCGGAAGTGGTGATGCACCCGACTCCCAGGCGGATTGACCGGGGGGTTTTGGTGGGGATGGATGGCGACCGGCCCAGTGTGGTTCTCGATGCTCACCGTCACGAGATAGCTCCGGGAATAACCTCGACGGTCCACCGCCATTCCTGGGATGCCATCATGTTCGTCACCTCCGGTCGCGGGTGGACCGAGGTGAACGGGCGTCGCTACGACTGGCGAGCATGGGATACGGTTTATCTTCCCGCCTGGGCATGGCACCGCCACGGCAACGAGGGGGACTCGCCGGCCACCTACGTGACCTTCGGCTCCGAACCGCTGGCGGAGTTGGTGGGGATGGCGATTATCGAGGAAGGCGGCGAAGCGTCTTTCAGAGACCTGCCGCCCGGGCTTTCGTTCGCCTCTGCAGGGCTGGGCTCGGACCCCTACACCAGGCGGGTACAGCGGTTGGCGGACCGCCAGCACTCCTTTGCGGAAACCCGGATAATGACCGCCTTCGACGACATCAATTTCCGGGTAACGCCCCGAGGCGCCCGGAGCGGGTTCCTGGTTGACCGCAGCATCGGCTACCGGACCGGCGGGCTCACCGCGGTGATGCACCAACTGGCCCCGGGCCTCTACCAGTCCCGGCACCGTCACGGGGGAGAGGCCTGGCTCTACTGCACCACCGGTCGGGGCTATAGCGTCATCGATGATGAGCGTCATGACTGGGGACCGGGAGACATGGCGGTGGTGGACCACTGGTCCTGGCATCAGCACTTCAATGCCTCCGATTCGGAGATCGCCGCCATCATCCGGGTCCACAATTTCGACAGTCTCTACATGGGAATGCGGGCCCTGCTCGATCCCCTGAACCTCTTCGAGGAGCCCCCGAAACTGGATGCTCCCGATCTCGGTGACATGGAGTGGCCCCCGCCCGATGCAGGCAGGCCCGAGTGAGTCGGGTGCCGTCTTCGGGAGACGACCTCCGCCAGGACAGGTACGGGTTTCTCCGCTGGCAAGTCCTTCCCCGGCCCGGATGGGAACAGTGGTGGGATCGCATCGTGGTCCCCGAGGGCCTCAAGGAGAGGTTGTATCAATATGCCCGCCAGGCGATCCGTATGCGGGCAAAGTTCACGCAGGTCGGCATGCCCCTTCACGGACTGGTCCTTCTCCACGGCCCCCCGGGAACCGGGAAGACGTCCCTGGCCAAGGGACTGGCCAACCGATTGGGGCAGCAACTCGGGCAGGTGCTATTCGCAGAGGTGGATGCGCATTCCATGCCATCTCAGATGTTGGGCGAGAGCCAGCGCAACGTGGCCAACCTCTTGGAGAAGTCCATTCCGGAACTGGCGGCCAGGGAGCTTCCGGTGTTGGTTCTCCTTGACGAGGTGACTTCAGTGGCGGTCAACCGGCAGATGGCGATGGGCGGCACCGACCCGGTGGATGTGATCCGCGCCACGGACGCCGCACTCCACGGTCTGGACGGCCTGGCCCGAGATCATCCCAATGTTCTACTGGTGGCCACGTCCAACCTCGAGGGCGCCATTGACGAGGCCATCCTGAGCCGGGTGGACCTGGCCGTGGAAGTCCCGGTTCCCGACACCGAGGCGCGGGTGGCGATCCTCTCGGACACCCTGCGGGAGTTGTCCTCGGTTCTCAACTCCGGGAGTGCTCGGGTACAAGTGAATGGGGGTGAACTGTCCGAACTGGCAACCGAACTCGAAGGCATATCCGGTCGCCGGCTGCGCAAGCTGGTCTTCGAGTCGGTCTTGGCTGTGGCTGACTCCGGCGAACCGGCATTGACGGTCGGTCACTTGCGGGTGGCGGCCGTCCGCTCGACCTCCCTGGTGAAGATCTGATGGCCGGGTTGATAGCCGAGGTTCTGAGCCGCATAGACGAGTCGCGGGAAGACTTGGCGGATGTGGCCCTGAGACTGGGAAACACCTACGGCCCGCTCGGTAACGAGGAGCCCACCGCCCGGGCGGTGAACGAGTGGTATCGAGACAATGGGATGGAGAGTCACCTGGTGCCCATGATCGAGGGTCGCGCCGGCGCCGTGGGAGTGGTCCGGGGATCTGGTGACGGAAAGTCGCTGATATTCAATGCTCATCTCGACACGGAGGCGTCCGGGCCCGACTACGACCTGCTGATGGAGGCGCCCGACCCCAACCGGGTGGGAGCCCGCCGGGAGGGGGATCGGATCTACGGCCACACCGTCCAGAACGACCGGGGTTGCATGGCGGTCCAGATGATCGCCGGGCGGGCACTGTCGGATGTCGGCGCCCCTCTACGTGGCGACCTGCTACTCAAGTCGGCTGCCGGCGAGACGGGATCGGCCCCCGTGGACGAATACCAGGGCCTGCGTTACGAGTCCAAGGGTTTCGGTACCAACTGGCTGCTGGAGCACGGATACGCGGCCGATTATGCGGTGATTGCCGAGACCACCGACTTCTCCGCATCCTGGGTGCAGTGCGGCGCCGCCTACTTCAAGATCACCCTGCGGGGTAGGAACATGTACACGCCCCGGCTGGAGCGACCCGCCTCCCTGGAAGACCATCCCAACGCCATCGTGAGAGCGGGGGTGTTGATAGGCGCGCTGGAGGAGTGGGCTGTGAACTACCAGGAGTCGCGGACCGTGGAGACACCCTGTGGCACCATGATGCCCAAATCCCAGATAGGAGCGATGAGAGGGGGGATCCCCTGGCGTCCCAACCGATCCTCCACATACGCAGCCCTCTACATGGACGTGCGCACCCGGCCGGGGGACGATATCTCCGAGATCACCCATTCCCTGCGCCAGGCCATCGCCGCCACCGGATTGGATGCAGAGCTACGGCTGATCATGTTCAAGCCCGGCTATGCCGCCTCTTCCGAGGACATCGAACCCCTCATCGGCGCCATAGCCGAGTCTCACCGTTACGTCAGAGGCTCTGAGATGCCCCAAAGGGCCGAGCCGGCGGTGGTCTCGATGTGGCGGGACACCAACGTGTACAACCGGGTGGGGATTCCCTCGCTCACATTCGGTCCCAGCCGGGGAAGGGCGGCGGTTCAGGGGACCGGGTACATGCATATCGACAACATGCTGGAGGGCGCCAAGATCTACGCTCTCACCGCTCTATCGGTCTGCGCCGGGGTGTCGCCACCCCAGTGAATCCCGCCGGTCCGGTCAGAGCCCCCCGCTGGTACGAGTGGATGACCCACCTGGGGGGAATGGCCGTTATCACCGGAGTGCAACTGATCTCTCCTGCGCTTCCGGCGCTGGCGGAACGATACGATCTGTCCGAGTCGGAAGTTTCGCTCGTGATCAGCGTTTACCTGATACCGGCCACCGTGGCCTCCATCCCGGCCGGACTCCTGGCCGACCGGTTCGGAAGGCGGTGGGTATTCGGAGGAGGCCTCTTGCTGTTCGGGGTGGCGGGGATGCTGCTTCCCCTGGTGGCGGAGGCGTCGTTCGGCGCCATGCTGACCATGCGCTTTTTGCAGGGATTGGGATTCGCCCCGGCCTTTCCTCTCACCATCACCATTCTGGGGGACCTCTACAGGGGACCGGCGCTGGTGAGCGCCCAGGGTCGCCGATCAGTTTTGATGTCCCTGGCTGACGGCGGTTATCCCATCCTGGGCGGCTTGTTGGTGGGTCTCTCCTGGTTGGCGCCCTGGTACCTGCAGGCTCTTGCCCTGCCCCTCGGCCTGATGGTGCTGATCACCTTCCGGGACTGGGTGCCCCTGGCCGGCGCCCGCCGGGTCGGGGGTATGCGATGGCTGTGGCAGTCTCTGCGGATCAAGGGAACGACGTCGCTGCACTACGTGGGCTTTCTCCGTTTCGCCGTGAAGTTCTCGCTGCTCTCCTACCTGCCGCTGCTGCTGGTGGTGTCTCGGGAAATGACGGCCGCCCAGGCCGGGCTGGTACTGGGAACCGCTGCGCTCTGCGGCACCATGGGCGCCGCCATCAGCGGCCTTCTGGTCAGACTGGGACCGGCCTCGCGCTGGGTGGTCGCTTCTCTGGTGGCCCAGGGCTGCGTGCTGGTGGTGTTCGCCCTTGTTTCGAATATCTGGATACTGATGGCGGTGGCGGTCTTATACGGATTGGCCGACGGCCTGCTGGGCACCATTATCAACTCCTACGTGGCGGCGGCCACCGATCCGGCCCGCCGCGCCAGCCTGGTGGCTGCCAACGGCGCCATCAAGAACCTCGGGAAACTCCTGGCGCCCATTCTGCTGGGGTTGGCGGTGTTGTTTATCCCGCTCTCGGCGGCCTTTGTCGTGGTGGCGGTATTCGCGGTGGCTTCCGCTCCGGCAGCCAGGCCGCTGCGGGCCTATGATGATCGGATCTCCGAGCGACTTCCCAGAAGAAGGAGGGCGGTCATCGAATAGAAGGCCGTTTTGCCGACATGGTGCCCACAGATCGGATACAATAGCCAATTTCACCGGGTCGGCACGGCTCGGAAGATCCTGCAGACGAGTACCTGTAAACAACAGAAGGAGAATCACATGCGACAGAGATCATGGCTTTCAACGCTGGCCGTCCTTATGGCGTTGGCGTTGGTGGCTTCTGCCTGCGGTGGTGATGACGAGACCACCGAACCTACCCAAGCATCCGCCACGACCGCGGCCCCCGTCGAGGAACCGTCGGAACCGGCCGAGCAACCGTCGGAAGCGGCCGAGGAACCGGACGAGGCGCCAACCGAGGAAGCCCCGGTCGAAGAGGACATGGGCTGGGAGCCGAGTGGTGATGTGACTTGGATTGTGCCTTACAACCCTGGTGGTGGTTTTGATACTTACAGTCGGGGTTTGGCTCAGGTGTTGTCCGAGGGTGGTTTCCTGCCTGATGGTGTGACGGTTGTGGTGGAGAACATCACTCCGATCCAGCAGGGTGTGGCTGCGATGTTCAGTGGTGATCCTGATGGTCATACGATGGGTATCTTGCCGATGCCGGCTGCGGTTGCTCAGGAGTTGATCAATCCGGAGATTTCTCCGTGGTCGACTGGTGAGTTCACGGTTTTGGGTTCCATCGAGGAGAACGCGTACGTGCTGTATGTGGCTGCTGATGGTCCGTATCAGTCGATTGATGATTTGATCGGGGCTTCTGGTTTGCAGTCGTTGACGGTTGAGCGTGGTTCGTCGTCTTCGATAGCGAATGTGGTGGCTTCCGGTGCGTTGGGTTTGGATGCTTCTATCAACTTCGGCGCCGAGGGTTCTGAGGAGGCTGCGACGGCTTTGATCCGGGGTGATGTTGATTACATCGTTTATGGGACCACCGATCTGGTTGGTTTCATGGATTCCGGTGATTTGCGGGCGTTGTTGTTCTTGGGTACCGAGGATCAGCGTCCCGGGGCGTTGGCATGGTTGGCTGATGTGCCGAGCATCGCTGATGTCGGTTATCCGGAGGCTGCCGGTTCGGTGACCGAGTTGCGTGCGGTGGTGATGCCGCCCGGCTTGGACGACGAAGTAGCCGAATACTGGCGGAACACGGTGATGGAGGCGATGACTTCCGACGCCTTCGCGGCCTGGTCCGAGGAGGCCGGACGCCCGATCATCCCACGTAACGCCGAATCGGCGCGGGGCGTCATGGCCGCTCAGGTGGACACCATGCGAGCCCTGGACCCCGACCTGGTCGCCCAACTTCGCTCCGAAGGCGCGGCTGCGGCCCCGAGTTGGGAGCCGAGTGGTGATGTGACTTGGATTGTGCCTTACAACCCTGGTGGTGGTTTTGATACTTACAGTCGGGGTTTGGCTCAGGTGTTGTCCGAGGGTGGTTTCCTGCCTGATGGTGTGACGGTTGTGGTGGAGAACATCACTCCGATCCAGCAGGGTGTGGCTGCGATGTTCAGTGGTGATCCTGATGGTCATACGATGGGTATCTTGCCGATGCCGGCTGCGGTTGCTCAGGAGTTGATCAATCCGGAGATTTCTCCGTGGTCGACTGGTGAGTTCACGGTTTTGGGTTCCATCGAGGAGAACGCGTACGTGCTGTATGTGGCTGCTGATGGTCCGTATCAGTCGATTGATGATTTGATCGGGGCTTCTGGTTTGCAGTCGTTGACGGTTGAGCGTGGTTCGTCGTCTTCGATAGCGAATGTGGTGGCTTCCGGTGCGTTGGGTTTGGATGCTTCTATCAACTTCGGCGCCGAGGGTTCTGAGGAGGCTGCGACGGCTTTGATCCGGGGTGATGTTGATTACATCGTTTATGGGACCACCGATCTGGTTGGTTTCATGGATTCCGGTGATTTGCGGGCGTTGTTGTTCTTGGGTACCGAGGATCAGCGTCCCGGGGCGTTGGCATGGTTGGCTGATGTGCCGAGCATCGCTGATGTCGGTTATCCGGAGGCTGCCGGTTCGGTGACCGAGTTGCGTGCGGTGGTGATGCCGCCCGGCTTGGACGACGAAGTAGCCGAATACTGGAAGCGGACCCTGATCACCGCCATGATGTCGGATGACTTCGCGGCCTGGTCCGAAGAGGCCGGGCGCCCGATCATCCCGCGTGGCTCCGAGTCCGCCAAGAACGTGATGGCCGCTCAGGTAGAGACCATGAAGTCTCTTGATCCCGAGTTGGTCGGACAACTGCGTTCCGAGTAAAGAGAGACAAGGGTGTCATCGGAGACGGCCGGAGGTCAATCTCTGGTCGTCTCCGGCGCCCGACTGATCGAGACGACTGACCAATGACACTGCTTGAGGGACTGACTGCCGCCGCCGACCAGTTGTTGAGTTGGCCGCTGCTGCTCTTTTTCCTGTTGGGGACCCTCAACGGGCTGGTCTTTGGCATCCTCCCCGGCTTGAGCGGGTCGGTGGGGATCGCTCTCATGATCCCGCTCACCTTCGGGATAGACATCTCGGAGGCGATCGTGCTGTTCACCGCCGCCCTGTCGGGACAGACGTTCGCAGGTTCCATTACGGCCATCCTGTTGAACACGCCGGGAACCGCACCGAATGCCGCCACCACCTTTGACGGCTACCAGTTGTCGCGCCAGGGCAAGGCCGGGTACGCGCTGGGGATATCTGCTATGGCGTCATCCCTCGGCTCCCTGGTGGGAGTGGTGGTCCTGGTGGTGCTGCTGCCCGCCGTGAGGGTGTTCATCCTTTCCTTTTCCTACCCCGAGTTCATGCTCCTGGCCTTGATGGGCCTGGCAGCGATCGCGGCGGCTTCCAGGGGTTCGCTCATCAAGGGGCTGATCGCCGGAGGCGTCGGGGTGATGCTGTCCTTCGTCGGTTTGGGGTCGTGGGGACAGCGATACGTCTTCAACAGTCTCAGCCTGATCGACGGGGTGGACGTGATCGCCGTTCTGATCGGGCTCTTCGCAATTTCCGAGGTCGTCAGGCTCCTGAAGCAGAACCGACCCATCTCCCGGGTGGGGGAGATGCCCCTCGACCGCTCCCAGGTCTGGCAAGGCATGTGGTATGTCATCAAGAAGCCGTTCCTTCTGATCCGTAGCGCCCTGGTGGGCACCGGCCTGGGAATCGTGCCGGCGGTGGGCGGGACCGTGGCTTCCTTCATGGCCTACTACCAGGCCATGCACACCACCAAAGACGGCAAGTTCGGCAAGGGTGACCCGCGGGGAGTGCTGGCGCCCGAGGCCGCCAACGACGGAAAGGACGCCGGAGCGGCTCTGCCCACACTGGCCTTCGGGTTGCCGGGAAGCTCGGACTGGGCGATCATCCTGGGCGCCATGGTGCTTTACGGAGTGGTGCCGGGTCCCAACCTCCTGCGGGAGCGCCCCGATATCGTCTGGATCGCCATAATCGTGATCCTGGCCGCTTCCTGGGTCACGTCGGCCATCGGGATAGCCACCTCCCGCTGGCTGGTGCCGGTCACCAGGGTACGCCCGTCGCTGGTGGCTCCCATCGTCGCCGTTCTGGCCCTGGTGGGCTCGTTCGGGCTGGAGCGTCAGTTCGTGGACGTGTTGTTCACGGTGAGCTTCGGCATCCTCGGGTACTACATGAAGATATACCGGATGCCGGTGGTCCCGCTCATCCTGGGACTTCTGCTGGGCGCCGAGGCCGAACGCTCCTTCCATCTTTCCATGAACCTCTTCGATCAGGGGCTGCTGGTGTTCGTGACCCGGCCTATCTCACTGGTGCTGGTGGCCATCACCGCGGCGCTCCTTATCGCATCGCTGTGGTCGGTGGCCCGGCGGAGGAAGCGTCTCGACGCCGATGCCGAGGTGGTGATCGCCCCGGCGGAGGCGGGGCTCGTGGCCTTCATCGGGGCGGTCATGCTGGCCGGAACCCTCTACTCATACACCTTCGCCGCCAATGAAGGCAGGCTCTTTCCCCAAGCGGTGGGCTGGGGGACCGTGGCGCTGGTGGTGATCTTCCTGGTGGTTGCCCGGACGCCGAAGCTCCGCTCCCGTTGGGGCTACTTCATCAGCGAAGAACTGATACATTTCGAGGCCACCGAGGATGACGAGAGGGAGTCGGAGACCGCAGTCGAGGTGGAGCAGGACCAGACCGGGCGGGAACGGGCTCTCCTGCTCTCGCTCTTCGGGTTCCTGGCGGTGGCTTGGCTGGGGGGGCTCAACCTGGTGGCGGTGCCCGTCTACGTGGTGGTGCTGATGAGGTGGTTCCGCAGTCATCTGGTTCATGATCAACTTCGTCCTGAGTTCCCCTATCCACTGGGGCGTGCTGTTGGCGCCCCTGTTCTGATGCCCTCGGAGGAGTTCCGGCGCGACGCCACGATCAATCTTCCCCGCGGGGAGGCTTGGCAGTTGTTGATGGATGTGGAACGTGTGGCAGGCTGGGTAGGGCTGGTGGGTGAAGTCCGGGAACTGTCGCCGCTATCCCGGTACCGGGCGGAACTGACGGACCGGGTGGGACCCTTCCGCCTCCGGGCCGACCTGGACATCAGGATTACCGAGATCGAGGAAGCTTCAAGAGTGGTGCTCCAAGCTGAGGGGGAGGATCGGCAGGTCCGCTCCCGCATCAAGGTGGATGTGGCGCTGTGCATCCTCGATGGCGACACTGCGCCCACCGCTCTCCGGCTGGACGGACGCTACGAGGTGACCGGCAGGGTGGCGACTCTGGGCGCCTCCATGATCAGGCACAAGGCCGAGAAGATTCTCGATCAGTTCTGCGCCAGAGCGGCGGCGGTCTAGTTTGGGTGTTCTCCCTGCCTTCCGACTGCTGAGGCCCGCCACCCTATCGGAGGCCCTCGAGTGGATTGACGACGACCGGATGCCCTACGCCGGGGGGACCGAACTGCTGCTGGCGATGAAGGAGGGATTGTTGCGTCCCACCCACCTGGTGGACCTGAAGGGCATCGGGAGTCTCCGTGAGGTCTCCGGATCCCGGCTGGAGGTCGTCATCGGTGCTCTGGTGACCCACACCCAGGCAGCCGAGCACCCCATGGTCCGGCGCCGGCTGCCTGAGTTGGCAGCTGTGTTGGAGCGGGTGGGCAATCCCCGGGTGCGGGCCACCGGCACCCTGGCCGGCAACCTCTGTTTCGCCGAGCCCCGGTCCGACGTGGCCGCTGCTCTCATCGCCCTGGGTGCCGAGGTGGAGATCGCCTCGGTGCAGGCGCGCTGGAGGATGGCGGTCGAGGACTTCGTGGTGGGTCCCTATGCGAACGCCCTTGAGCCGGGAGAATTGGTCACAGGGATCGCTGTTCCCGCCCGGGCGGACCTCGGGTTGGTGTACTTCAAGCACCAGACCACCGAGCGACCGACGTTGGGAGTGGCGTTGGCCGTCAACGGACACGCTTGCCTGGTGGTGGGCGCCGTGGGGTTCGTTCCCCAGATCTTCCGGTCGGGTGCGGTCTCCGACTTCGATCCCGCCGAGATCGCCGGCCGGGTGGAGGTGGTGCCCGACCTGACCGGCGCCGAGGACTACAAGAGACACCTGGTGGAGGTCTATGTCCGCCGCGCCGTCGGCGCCTTGGGTGGTCGCGGATGATCGGCTTGGAGGCTGTCGAGATCTCGCCTGAGATCAACGGCCGGAAGATCGTCCTCGAGGTGCCGGTCCGCATGACTCTGGCCGAGATGCTCCGTGATCGACTGGGACTCTACGGCGTCAAGTTGAGCTGTGAGATGCAGGTATGCGGGGTGTGCACGGTCCTGGTTGAGGGACAACCGGTCTCCTCCTGCACATACCTGGCAGCGGACACCGATGGCCTCCGGGTGCTCACCGTGGAGGGATTGGCCGACGGCGACCGCCTTCACCCCATACAGCAGGCGTTTGTGGACCGCTTCGCCCTCCAGTGCGGATTCTGCACGCCAGGTTTCATAATGATGACGAAACACCTCCTCGAACGCTCTCCCCAACCCGACCGCGACGAGATTGTCGAGCACTTCGATGGGAACCTGTGCCGCTGCACCGGCTATGCGCCCATAGTGGAGGCGGTCCGGGATGCCGCCGGAAGGCTCAGGAGTGAGGGACCATGAAGCATCCACCTCGCCTGGACGCCGTGCCGAAGGTCACCGGGAAAGCCCGGTACGCGGTGGATTTCCGTGCCCACGGGATGCTGTTCTCCGCGGTTGTGCGCTCCGAACGGGGCCATGCCGTCCTGGCGGGCGTCGATGACTCGGATGCGCTTTCGGTGGAGGGAGTGGTGGCAGTGATAACCGGAGAGGACCTCGCTCCCCTCTTTCCCCGCTTCGGACACATCATCCCCGACCATCCCATCCTGGCGATCGAGAAGGTGCGCTATCTCGGGGAACCGGTTGCCTTGGTGGTGGCAGAGAACCGCTACGCAGCCCATGACGCCGCCGACCTGGTGCGGGTCTTCTATGAGGACCTTCCCGCGGTGATGGACCCCGAGGAGGCGCTGGCGGAGGGCGCTCCGCTGTTGCACACCAGCGACTACGGGGTGGGTGACCGCTCCTTCGAGGAGGCGCACTCCGAGCCCCGTTCGGACAATGTCTGCCATCGGGTGGAGTTCTCCTGGGGCGATGTCGACGCGGCCATGGCCGGCGCCGACCACATCGTCGAGACCTCCACGTCTTATCCCATGCTCTACGGCTACGCCATGGAGCCCTACAACGCTCTTGCCCACTTCGAGGACGGCTACCTCAAGGTGGTCACCACCGCACAGCACCCATTCATGGTCCGTGACGACCTGGCCCGGGTGTTCTCTTTGCCCCTGAGCCATGTTCGGGTGACATCGCCCTATTTGGGCGGCGGCTACGGCACCAAGTCATACACCAAGGTGGAGCCGTTGGCAGCCGTGGGATCATGGTTGACGGGTCGGCCGGTGAAGGTGGAACTTGACGCAACCGGATCGATTCTCACCACCCGGGCAGACTCGGCGCGGGTGACAATACGGTCGGGGTTCGATGGTGGAGGTCGTCTCCTGGCCCGCGACGTCCACCTCACCCTCGACACCGGCGCCTACGCCGACAACGGTCCGCTGGTGCTCTCCAAGGCCTCCAATCGCTGTTTCGGTCCCTACCGCAACGGCAACGTCCGGGTGAGCGGGAGGGCGGTGTACACCAACACGGTTCCCTCCTCCTCCTACCGGGGCTTCGGGGCTCCCCAGGTCAGCCTGGCGTCGGAGATCAACATGGACCAGGCCGCCGAGGTGCTGGGCATGGACCCCGGCGAGTTGCGTCGGATGAACCTGATCCCTCCCGGCGAGCGGCACTACCCGGGAAAGCGACCCATGGACGCCGACCTGGTGGCGGATCTGGACCTGCTGCTGGAGGGACTGGGGTGGGATGAGCCCGGCGAGGAGCACCAGGGCATCGGATTCGGGGTTACCGCCTCGGACGCCGGCGCCTTCCCGGTCTCGACCGCCACCGTGAAGATCCTCCCCGACGGGTCGGCGCTGGTTTCCACCGGTTCGTCGGAGATGGGGCAGGGGAGTCGCACCGCGCTTTCGCTGATAGCTTCCCGAGAACTGGGCATTCCCCTTGAAAAGGTGGCCATCACCCAATCGGACACACACTTCACACCCTACGAGCGCACCTCGGGGGCGAGCCGGACCACCACTCTCACCGGCCTGGCGATCCAGCGGGCCTGCGGAGAACTGCTCTCCCGCCTGGAAGAGGCCGCCGGCGAACTCAGGGGAGGTCCGCTGACCGAGGTCAAGGCGGCGGAAGGAACCGTGGTCGGACCCTGGGGGGATCTGTCCTACGCGGAGGTGGTGCAGGATTGGTTCGGCGGGCGACTGGGAGAACTCTCCGCCACGGGAGTGGTCCGCCGGGTGGGAGAGTTGCGGGAACTACCTCCATTCTGGGAGATCGGAACCTCGGGAGTGAAGGTGCGTGTCGATCCCGAGACCGGGCAGGTGTTCGCCCTGCGGATGGTGACGGTGGCCGATGTGGGGCACGCAATCCACCCCGAGATGCTCAAGGGCCAGGATGTGGGCGCGGCAACCCAGGGTCTGGGAGCGGCTCTGTTCGAAGAATTGTTGTACGACGGAACCCAGTTGGTCAACTCCAACCTGGTGGAATACCGGGTGCCCCGAGCCAAGGACATGCCACCGGAGATAGTGACTGTCGTGGCTCAGCGAGGCGATGGGGTGGGACCCTACGGCGCCAAGGGCGGGGGAGAGGGGACGCTCAACCCCATGGGAGCGGCGACGGCGGCGGCAGTGGCCCGCGCTGTTGGGAGGTGGCCCGATCGGCTCCCGCTCACTCCCGAGAGGGTGTGGAGGTTGATGCGAGAGGACGGTGAATGATGGATGTGAACAGGTTGGAGCCGTGGGTAGCCGAGGCTCGCCAGCGATACCGGACCGCCGAGGACATGGTGACCGGCGTCCTCAGGGAGGCGATCATCACCGGAATCTTCGGTCCTGGCGAGCGTCTTCGCCAGGACCAACTGGCGGAGTTGCTGATGGTGAGCCGGATGCCGATACGGGCGGCGCTGCGTCAACTCGACTCCGAGGGCCTGGTGGTCAACATCCCCCACCGGGGGGCCAAGGTGAGAGAACTGTCACCCTCGGAGTTGCGGGAGTTGTACGAATTGAGGGTGGTGGTAGAGTGCTTCGCTCTGCGCCGCTCGGTCCTGGCCGCCGACCCCTCCGATATGCCGGAGTTGGTGGAACTGGCCGATAGATGTGAGAGCGCCGAGGAAGGGGACGACTGGATCCTCCAGCGGTGTGCCTTCTACCGCCACCTGTACGCCGTCGGCAACGGCGCCAGGGTGGTCGACACCATAATGGCGTTGCGCGCCGAGGTCAGCCGGTACCTGCTGAGAAAGCGCTTCTGTCCCGGTTGGCACCGTGAATTGCTGGAAATCCTGGTCGACGGGGATCCCGATGCTGCCGCACAGTACCTTGAGGACCACCTCTTGGATGTTCTGGAGTCGATGGAGGGAGAGATCGCGGCTGCCAATGGCTGGGACAGGAACGGAGAGGCCGTCAAGCGGTGAGAGAGGAGACTGTCACCTATTACAGCGGCGGGGATCCGGTGGTGGGAACGCTTTACCTGCCGGCGGCAGGGAGCGCCTCGCCCGGTCCGGCGGTGGTGCAGGGACCCGGCTGGATGGGTCTGCGCAGCGCACGGCTATACCGTCCCTACCACCAGGGTCTCGTGGACGCGGGAATAGCGGTCCTGATCATCGACTACCGGGGATGCGGCGACTCCGGCGGCGATCCTATGAAGTTCTCTCCGAAGCGCCAACTGGAAGATCTGGTGAACGGCGTCACCTACCTGGCCACACGCTCGGAGGTGGACCCGGATCGGATCGGAGTGTTCGGTTCGGGTGGCACGGGTGGCGGCAACGCCGTCTGCCTGGCGGCTGTCGATCCCCGCGTGAGGTGCGCGGTCTCCCAGGTGCCGGTCGCCGACGGTCGCGACTGGCTCCGAAGGATGAGGCGGGGCTATGAGTGGAACGGGTTCCTGGAACGCCTGGAGGCCGACCGCCGCAAGAGGGTTACCGCCGGTGAGGGAGAGATGGTCCACCCCCGAGAAATCATGATCCCCACCCCCGAGCGGCGGGCCACCAAGATCAAAAAGGACGTCGACTCCCGGGTCCCGACCCTCCTGCCCTTGGCGGTGGCGGAGGAGATCATCGCCTACCAACCCATCGAGATGGTGGAGCGCATCGCGCCCCGGCCGTTGCTGATAGTGGCGGTGGAGAACGATCCGGTGACCCCCACGGACCACGCCCAGGGTCTCTATGACCGGGCCGGAGCACCCAAGAAGCTGATCGTCCAGCGACACACCACCCACTATGCCGCTTACCGCCGTTACGGGGAGACGATCATTCCCCAGATGGTGGAGTGGTTCCGCCAAGGTTTGGCGACGGCGCCCATCCGGGCCGTCGAAGCGACCGCAGACAAAGAGGAGAATATGGTAATCGAGGAACTCAGATGAGAATCACCAGGGTCATCAGGGGAGCGTCGGTGGTGAGGGACGGCGCCCTGGTCGAGATGGACATTCTCGTGGGCGGCGAGAAGATCGTCGCTCTCTCGCTACCGGGATCGATCACACCGTCGGGCGCCGAGGTTACAGAGGCCGGTGGCCTGTGGGCCCTGCCGGGAGGGGTGGACGTCCATGTCCATCTCCGCGAACCGGGATACACCCACAAAGAGGACATCGAGACCGCCACCCGGGCGGCGGCAGCCGGCGGTTACACCACTGTGTTCGGGATGCCCAACGTGAAGCCGCCCACCATGACCGCCTCCGATCTCGAGGCCGCCCTGGCCCTGTACGACCGCAAGAGCCTGGTCGACTACAACCACAACCCGGCCGCCAAGCAGACCGAGGAGCTATCTGCCATGGCCGAGATGGGGATCGCCGCCTACAAGATCTACATGGTTGCCGACACGGGACGGTCCTATCCTCATCCCGCCTCCATAGGGGTGCACGATCACGGACATCTCCTTGAGGCGATGGAGGCGGTGGCCGCCACCGGACTGACCTTGATGGTGCATCCTCACGACCAGCGAATCGAGGAAGTCGTGGAGCAGCGATTCTGGGCAGAGGGAGACCGCAGTCCCGAGGCCTATGCCCGCACGCTCATGACAGGTGACGGTCTGTTGTGGGACACCGCCACCTCCCTGCTGTTGCGCATGGCCGAGGCCACGGGCTGTCGGTTGCACATCGTGCACACCACCACCGACCGGCAGGTGGAGATGATCACGGCGGCCCGCCGGCGCGGCGTCGATGTCACCTGCGAGGCCAATCACTGGACGCTGTTCCTGGCCACCTGGGAACTCGTGCAGGAACTCGGCCCCTAC
>CAYWGY010000031.1:0-8350 GCA_964458055.1 uncultured Acidimicrobiaceae bacterium
TCTGGTTGATGTTTGCCGGCTTCAACCTGACGTTCGCTCCCATGCACTGGCTGGGCCTCCAGGGCATGGTCAGGCGGACCGCCTACTACCCACCCGAGGCGGGATTCGACTTCTGGAACCTGGTGTCCACCGTGGGAGCATTCATCATCGCCGCCGGGGTGCTGGTGTTCATGTTCAACTGGTGGCGGTCGAAGAAGCATGGCCAGCCCTCGGGAATCGACCCGTGGGATGCCCGGACCGTGGAGTGGATGACTCCCAACCCCACGCCCGAATACAACTTCGGGGTGAGTCCCGTGGTCACCTCCCTGGACCACTTCTGGCACACCAAGTATGACGAGGACGAGGAGGGCCGTCCGGTCCGTCGAGCCGACGCCGAGGAGACTCTCGAGGAATTGGTGGAGACCGGAGTCGATCCGCCCCACCCCATCCACCTCCCCGCACCCTCCTACTATCCGGTGTTGTTCGCGTCGGGGATCCCCCTGGTGGGCTGGGGAATCATCTTCCACACCTCGTTGGTGGGGAAGTTGCTCATCCTGGTGGGTGCGCTGGTGATAGCTTCCGCTGCGTTCGGATGGAGCATGGAGCCCTTGGAGGAACCCCACGACGAGCACGACGACGAACACTCCGGCGAGGCTGCGGGCTCCGGCTATTCATCTTATGGGAGTTGACATCTGATGGACGCAGCGGCCGCAATGGATCATCACGACCAGCACGAGTCAACCGGCATCGACCATCGCAAGCTGGGAATGTGGGTGTTCCTCAGCTCGGAGTTCCTGTTCTTCGGCGCCCTGATCACCAACTATCTGCTCTACCAGGGAAAGTCCGGCTTTGCCCGCCCATACCCCGCCGAGATATACGACATCCCCTTCACCTCCTTCTCCTCCTTTGCCCTGTTGATGAGTTCGCTGACCATGGTCCTGGCTCACAACGCCCTGGCGAGGAACGACCAGCACTCCACCCGCACCTGGCTGCTGGCCACCGCCATGCTCGGCTCGGTGTTCCTTGGAGGCCAGGTCTTCGAGTTCACCGAGTTCATAACGGTGGGCGGGATGAAGCTGACAACCAATCCCGCCGCCTCCGCCTTCTACCTTCTCACCGGTTTCCACGGACTTCATGTCCTTCTGGGAGTGTTGATGCTCCTCACCCTCTACGGTATCTCCCGGCGCCAGAACGGGATATCGGAGGCCTCGGGACTGAACCTGGAGTTGGTGGGTCTGTACTGGCACTTCGTCGACATCATCTGGATCGTCATCTTCACGGTGGTGTACCTGTTGGCAAAAGTCCCCGCCGGAGTCGGTTGACGATGGCCGCCCACCCCGGTGAGCACCACCATCCCACGCCACTGCAGTATGTGAAGATCGCCATCCTGTTGGCGGTGCTCACCGTCATCGAGGTGGCCCTGTTCTACATCAACGAAGCCGCCGACATGGGTGGCTGGGACGCGCCGCTCCTTATCATCCTCGCCTTCTTCAAGTTTGTGATAGTCGTGGGGTGGTACATGCACCTGCGGTTCGAGGATTCCACTCTCTCGAAGTTCTTCACCTCAGGGCTCATCCTGGCGCTGATTCTCTATGCGGTGATCCTCCTCCTTTTCGGCGCCATAGCCCTGGGAAGCTGAAGACTTGCCCCCCTGGCATCCTCACTGGGATGTCCTGGCGGTGGTGGTGGCGCTGGGAGTGATCTACCTCCACGCCGATCTGCGAATCCGACCCTTGGTGGCCCCGGACGCACCACCGGCCACTTCCCGCCAGCGCGCCCTCTGGTTCGGCGCCCTGGCGACTATCGCAGCCAGCGCCAGTTGGCCCTTCCACGATCTGGCCGAGCAGGTGCTCTTCAGCCTCCACATGACCGAGCACATGCTGATCGCACTGGTGATTCCTCCGCTGATGCTGATGGCCATGCCCCAGTGGATGGCCGATAACCTGCTCAGATCGCCAAGGCTGCTGGAAGTACTGCGACAACTGAGCCGACCGCTTCCTGCCTTCTTCATCTTTCACCTGAGTCTGGTGGCCCTCCACTGGCCGCCGATGGTGGATGCCATGGTCGCCTCCAGTCCCGTCCACTTCCTGGCGCATGGATGGCTGTTCGCCGCAGCGCTGCTGGTGTGGATACCGGTGGTGAGCCCGACTCCACTGCTGCCGCGGCTCAATCCACCCCTGCGGATGCTGCTGTTGTTCCTCCATTCCATCATTCCCACCGTCCCCGCCTCCTTCCTCACCTTCGGCCGCACACCCCTATACCCGACTTATGTCGATGCGGCCACCCGATTCGGGATCTCCGCGGTCACCGACCAGCAGGTGGCGGGGTTGATAATGAAGCTGGGAGGAGGGCTGCTCCTGTGGGGGACGATCGTGGTTATCTGGTTCAAGTGGATAGCCGCCGAGCGCCAGTGGGATTCCCTGGAACGACGCCTGCGCCTGCCCCCGACCTCGAAGGCCGAGAGTTGAGCGACCCCCACCTTCCCGAAGCCCCGTCGCCATCTCCGGGAGAGCGCCGCCCGCTGTTGATTCGCCTGCTGAAGACCATCGGCCTTGGCGCGGCGGTCCTGGTAGTGCTGGTGGGGGTGGCCGCCCTGCTGGTGGTCCGCCGGTCGTTTCCCCAGGTGGACGGCGAAACCACAGTACCGGGTTTGGCCGCAGAGGTCACGGTGATCCGCGACGGCCAGGGGACACCCCACATCTACGCCTCCACCGTCGAGGACCTGGTGATGGCGCAGGGGTTCGTGGAGGCCCAGGACCGCTTCTGGCAGATGGACTTCTACCGCCACGTGGCCGCCGGGCGCACCGCCGAGATGTTCGGCGAGTCCCAGTTGGAGGCCGACATCTTCCTGCGAACCCTGGGATGGGAGACGGTGGCTGCCCGTGAGTACCGGATCCTCTCGCCTCTCACCAGGACCCTGCTCGACGCCTACGCCGAGGGAGTCAACGCCTACCTGGCGGAAAGAGGAAGGTGGGAGATGAGCCTGGAGTATGTCGTCCTGGGACTCCAGAACCCCGACTATCGCCCCGAGCCCTGGAAACCCACAGACACGCTGGCCTTCGCCAAGGTGGTGGCCTGGGACCTTCGCACCAACATCGTCTCGGAACTCGAGCGAGCCGTGCTGTCTGAGTCGATACCGGTGGAACGGGTCTCGGAACTGTGGCCGGAATACCCTGCCGACCACCCGGTGATCGTACCCGGATGGGACAATCCTCCCCCGGCGCCGCAGAGGGCCGCCGGAGCCCTGGTCTCCCCATCGATCCGAGAGGTCTCAGACGCGCTGGGAGGATTGTCGGCTCTAACCGTGGGTTTGGACGGTGGCGGGGTTACCGGGGACAACCGCGGCCGAGGCTCCAACTCCTGGGTGGTGTCGGGCGAGCACACCGTGTCCGGCACACCGCTGTTGGCCAACGACCCCCACCTGGGCGGTCAAACACCCTCGATCTGGTACCGGGTGGGTCTGCACTGCCAGCCCCTGGGCCCATCCTGCCCGCTGGAGGCGGCCGGATTCAGCCTGCCGGGCACGCCCCTGATCACCATCGGTCACAACGGTTTCCTGGCCTGGGGTTTCACCAACCTGGGAGGGGATGTCTCCGATCTCTTCATCGAGATAGTTCACCCCGACAACCCACTCCTGTACCAGGTGGACGGCGAATGGCTGCCCATGTCGACCCGCACCGAGACCATCGCGGTGGCCGGCGCCGATCCGGTGGAGATCACGGTCAGAGAGACCCACCACGGGCCGGTTGTCTCGGGGATCTACGAACCTGTTGACGAGTTGAGTGGGAAAGGGGTGGTGGAGTTACCCGAACCTCACGCCGCTTCCCTGGCATGGACCGCCCTGGAGACCACCCGCAATGTCGACGCGCTGGTGGGAATGGTGCTCGCTCGGAGTTGGGAGGAATTCCGCGCCGGCGCCGCTCTCTTCCACATGGCGCCCCAGAACATGGTCTACGCCGACGCCGACGGCAACATCGGATACCAGGCCACCGGGCTGATCCCGATCCGGGAAGCAGGCGACGGACGCTACCCCGTACCAGGGTGGATGAGCGAATATGACTGGCAGGGCTTCTGGCCCTTCGAAACCCTTCCCTTCACGTTCAATCCCCCGTCGGGGATGGTGGTGGCCGCCAACCAGCCCCTCGCCCGGCCCGACCTGATTCGCCACATCGGCAGTGAATTCGATTACGGCCACCGCGCCCGGCGCATCCACGAATTGCTGGCCGACTCGCTCCCACTGGACACAGCCGGGATGAGCGCAATCCAGTTTGACCACCGGGACCCGGTGGCTGACCACCTTGTTCCGGTCCTGGCAGCCCTGCCGTCCGAGAGCGAAGAGGTGGCGGTGATGCAGGACATCCTGACCGAATGGATGCTGGGAGAGCGACCCGGGCAAATGGGCGCCGACGGAGCGGCGCCCGCAGCGTTCGCCGCCACTTGGCGCCATCTGCTGGCGCTCACCTTCGACGAACTCCCCGAGGGTCACGGGGCCTACGGGGGAAGCCGGTACGTGGAGGTGGTAAAGGCACTGCTGGATTCTCCCGAGGACCCCTGGTGGGACCGTGTGGAAACCGGGAGCCGGGAATACCGTGATGATGTGCTCCTCGAGGCCCTGGAAGGAGCACACCGCGAGTTGGTCGAGTTGATGGGAGACGATCCGCAGCGGTGGCGATGGGGGGACATCCACACCGGGGTCTTCAACAACGCCAGCCTGGGCGAGTCAGGTGTCTCCCTGATCGAAGCCGTCTTCAACCGCCGCAGCGACAACGTCTCGGGGGGAGCGGCGATCATCAACGCCACCCAGTGGATCGCCTCGGAGGGCTATGAGACGGACGCCGTGCCGTCGTTCAGGATGGTGATCGACCTGGGAGATCTCGACTCCTCCCTCTCAGTGCATGCCCCCGGCCAGTCGGGACATGCCTATCACCGCCACTACGACGATCTCCTGGAACCCTGGGCCGCCGGGGAGATGCAACCCTTCCCCTGGGACCGGAACACCGTGGAGTCCCTGGCCGAATCCACCCTGGTGCTCCGTCCCCCTCCCTGACCCACGCCGGACCGGAGCGGCCGGAACTGCAGAAACAGCATCGCTAACGAGAATAAGGGACGTTCAGTCTCCCTCGGACCAAGCAAAACCGACGCACTCTGAGAGCGAACACCCTGGGTTCAGCGAACGACCAACTCCGCCGCCTCGGCTTCCACGCCGTGATCGTCCTCTGAATCCGAGTGCCCGGCGCCCTGGGTGTTGAGGACCGCGAACAGGATGATCACCATCACTCCTATCCCTGCCGCTGCCAGCAGGAACTCTCCCCTGGTGATGCGCATCCCCGGACGCGAGGCCGACAATCCGGCGAAGGCAAGGATGCTGGCGGCCACTATCGACCCCATGATCGGCGCCCATCCGGGAAAGGCCAGGAAGAGATAAGCCGCGGGCAGCACCAGCAGGGCGATCGAGACGATCCCGATCACGGGAAGCGCCACCGCGGTCTTCAAGCGGAACCGCACCACCCCGGCCTCTTCGCCCTCGGCGCCGGCCATGCCCTCGGGAATCCCGAGAACCTGTGCGAGTTGTCCCACCAACCAGCCGAGTACGGTTACGGCCGCCACCACCACGACCAGCCCGGCCATCACCGACACCTCCACCTCCTCTGAGCCCGGCGCCTGCGTACCGAACACTCCGACCACAACCCCTCCGGCGGCTCCCCCGATCAGAAGTCCCGCCAAGGCACCCCCCACCAACACCGAACCCCGGCCTTCCACCAGGCGCATCCCCGGACCGTGCCAACCCACCGCCGCGGTGGTGAACGAAGCGAGGACCATCCCGTACACACCGAATAGGACCACCAACCCGATCATCGCCGAGTTCGGGAGAACCAGCAAGGACGGTGAATAGGCCCCCTCCTCTCCCAGGGTGTCGGCCCGGGAGGCCAGCCAGGGACTGAGAGCCACCAGGGTCACCAAGCCCATGGCTGCACCGGTAATGGACCCGAAGCGTCCTCCCAATTTGCTGCGGACGCGCAAAGGAGCGGGGTCGACGGGAGGAGCGGGAGGCTCCTCTACCACCGTGACGGTGACCTCGGGCGGGGCGATCGGCTCTTCCACGGGCGGGGCCACCACCGGTGCGGCAGGCGCCGGCTGTGCAGGTGTCTCCTCTGCCGCGGGCGCCTCCTCCGTGGCAGGGGTCGCCGTTGCCGCCGGAGTGGGAGCCGGTGCCGACCCACCCCCTCCCCATGCCCTCAGGTAGTCGTCGGCGGTTCCCCCCAAGGCCTGCGCCTTCGCCTCGGCAGATCGCAGCACCAATTCTTCAGGAGCGTTGAGGACCGCTGCCGCCGCCGCTAAGAACTCACTCATATCCGCCCTTGAGGATACACAGCCCCAAGAGCCCCAATGTCACTGGCTGCTCCCGGGAGGAGGCGGCTGCGGATCGGTCTCGATGCCGGCCATGCCGTCCTCCATCTCCTGGTGCCGCCGGCGAGCCCGGCGCTCAGACCGGCGCAGAAGCCAGACCAGACCGATCAACACCAGACCGGAGGCCACCCACTCGTCGGTGGAACCTCCGCCAATAATGTGGGCGAGAGGCATCATCCGGAGGTGAGGATGAACAGGGCGAGCATCGTCAGCACCACCATCAAGGCCAGCATCGCATACTGGGATCGTATGGCATTGACACCCCGAAAGTCAACCAGCGCCCGGTCGTGGGCCAGGATCACCCCACCCACATGGCCGGCAATCACCGCCACCAACTGGATGTACCAGACCGCGGTGGGAGAGATCAACGTGTAATCGACTTCTCGCCCGGTCAGCCCAAACAGATCCCAACCCAGGTCGAAAGGATCGCCCATGGCACTCAGGAAAAACTGCCCCTCGTAGAGGACCAGGGTGAAGTAGTGAGCCAAGGCGTATGCCAGGGCTATGGGCGCCAGGGTGTGCGCGAACCGGATCCTGACCCGGGCAATGCTGGTCTCGGCATCCGACATGACAACCGAGATGGCGCACGCCATGTGATAGGCCCACCCGATCATCAGGACGACCGCCACCAATCCGAAGGTCCCCACGATTACTTCCGCCCACTGCCAGCCCAGCCCGACGCTCGACAGCGTGTCCTCCAACGGACCGGCCAGTTGGTTGCGCCAGAAGGGAATCCCGGTGAGGCCGTCGTAGGTGACTCCCCCGATCAGCACAACCGCCAGAACGTCCAAGCCAGGACGCTCGGCCACCAGGGGCAGGCCTCGCAGCCAACCCCGTCTCACCAAACCGCCATCCTGACTCCTGCCGATGGGGCCGATCGCTCCCATCAGGTGGTTGTACGCCCCGAATCCGTCCCACGTGTTCGACTGGGTTTCCCCACCCCACACACCGGCGGTCACCAGCATGTACAGGGTGTATACCAGTGCGACCACCGCCAACCACACCGGGACGCTGCCCACCGGCGAGACCAGTTCCCACCAGGTGAACAGTAAGAGCACCACCGCTGCCGGCCAGTAGCCGAGGCGCAGGGGTGGTCCCGGTCCTGTTTCCCTGTCGATCCTCAGCCAGCGGGCGAGCACCCTCCAGGGAGCGACTACCTGGTAGAAGTCGCCAACCAGAGCCGACATGAAGGGGAAGACCAGCCAGAGTCCCACGTAGACCATCACCGGCGCCGGATTTTCGAGGGCGTCGTCAGAGCCCAGGAAGCCGCTCAACACCACCACTGCCAGCAGCGCCACCGACACCGTCGAGAAGACCCCTCCTGCCAGCCTCAACCACCGGGGTGGCCTGAACGCAGCGCCGGCGGGGTCTTGGAGACGTGGCTCGTGCCACCGCGTCGACAGCATGGCAAAGGTGACCACCAGAACCGTTATCGCAGCCAGCGTGAAATACAGAAGGGGGATGGGCAGATCGAGACGCCCGCCGATGCCGTGGGCCAGTGTCACTCTCTCACCTCAGGGCGACACCTTCAACTCGAGCAGGTGACGATGGGTGACATGGTCTTCCACCTCGAAGATTCCGGGCAGGTCCCCCACCATTTCATAGGTGGTCGAGACACCGGCTTCCACGGAGAATTCCTCGTCGTAGCCATGGATGTGCACCAATAGTCGGGCATCGGTGTCGAAGACCAATGAGATCCGGTTGCCGAGGGGGACATCGACCCGACTCTCCGATACCACCTTGCCTTCCCTGTACACCACCTCCACAACCGTCAGATCGTCCGGCAGGGTCGTGGTGGTGGTAGAAGTGGTGGTGGTTGGCGGCACAGCCGTCGACGTTGTGGTGTTAGAGGTACTAGTGGTAGCAGGCGGTGCATCGGTGGTGGTTGGCGGCACAGCCGTCGACGTTGTGGTGTCGGAAGGAGGGAGGGTTGTTGAAGTTGTCTCAGACACTGTTGTGGTGG
>CAYWGY010000031.1:8360-16652 GCA_964458055.1 uncultured Acidimicrobiaceae bacterium
ACATCAGTCCCGGGCGATTCGGTTGTCTCGGTCTGAATGGCGGCCTCGGCGGAAACCGCCACCCCGGAGTCTGTGCCATCCGAAGCACAAGCGGCGACAACCAGCAATAACAGGGCGAGCCGAGCGCCCTTACGTCCGCGCGCCGTCATTTTCCTATGTATGCCATATCCAACATATGGAGACACCCTTAACCGTACCTGTTTGGCGGTACCAATCAGCCGGGCTCGGTGCCGCCGGTCAAGGCCCCATCACGCCAAACCGCGAGCGTCCACCACAACCATGTTCTCTGAGTGATTGACCCCAAGGAGTGAGGCTTGGGGGCGGCCTCTCTCAGTCCGTCAGGCGCCCACCGTGCTGCGGCCCCCGTCGGCAATTACGTAGGAGCCGATCATGTGGCTGGCCTCGGGGGTGGCGAGGAACAGGGCCGGTACGGCCAGGTCGTCCGGGGTCGGGACCCGTCCCGCCGGAGTGGCCGCGGTGATCGCCTCGCGGCGACCGGTGTTCCAGTCCTCCCGCGAGACCGTGGATTCTGTCGCCATGAATCCCGGAGCGAAGGCGCTGACTCTCACCTTGGGAGCGAAAGCCCTGGCATAGGACTTGGTAAGAGCCATGACCCCGTATTTACCGGCGGCGTACTGGGGGGCGCGGGGGCTGCCTCTCACCACCACGGTGGAGCCGATGTTCACGATTGCGCCGCCGTCGTCCTGTTCCATCATCCTGGTTCCGAATTCGTGGATCATGTAGAGGGTTCCCTTGATGTCGACATCGATCACCCGGTCCACGAGTTCCTGGGTGACGTCCCGCCATGACATCTGCTCGGTAGCTATGTCGCCAACATTGTTTACCAACACATCCAGTCCACCGAACTCATCGAAGCACGCCTCGGCCATCGCCTTCACCGCATCCCAGGAACTAATGTCGGCCTGGAAAACCGACGCCTGTGATCCCAACTCGCGTATCTGGTCGGCGGTCCGCTGTGCGCCGGCTTCGGAACTGTAGTAGTGCACGGCGACACGCGCCCCTTCCAGACCCGCACGACGGGCGATAGCGCTACCGAATCCGGTGCCGGCACCGGTGACAAGCACCCGCTTCCCGACAAACCTTTTGAAGACTGTCATCTTGCTTCCTCTCTATGTGTTGCATCTGAGGCTGGCCGATCACGACCACCCACCGATCCAATTCCCATTCTCAACATTAATGCCCGTGTTTGGCTGCGACCCCAGAGGCTAAGTGATACCGTATAAGTTACAACATTATGGGGGATGCAGGAGTTGCAGCTTCATTGAAGAAGGAGATCTTGCAGAACCAGCTACCAAAGGAGGTGCGTCGTGAGAATGGAAGACACATGGAGACTCCAGAAACCAAAGAGCGTGGTGGCCCTGCTGGCCTGCCTGGCACTGGTTGCTGCGGCGTGCGGCGACGACGCTGTAGAGGAGGAACCGGTAACCACCGCGGCGGAGACTGTCACTACCACCAGTCCGCCCGCAACCACAGCTCCCCCACCTGAGACCACGGCCGCTCCGGAGCCGGAACGGACCCGGTTGGTATTCGCCGTCCCGCCCCCGGAGCAGGGCGAATCGAACAACCCCAACCGCGACATCCAGCCGAACGACGAGTACCAACTCAAACCAATGTATGAGAATCTGGTTGGAGTGGATCCGTTGACAGCTGCGTGGACCCCCATGCTGGCTGAGAGTTGGGAACTCAACGACGCCGGTGACCAACTCACCTTCCACCTACGGCAGGGAATCCAATTCCACCATGGCTTCGGCGAGATGACTGCGGAAGACGTTGTCTTCTCCCTCACGGACCTGATCGACCCGCCGGGCGCCGTTTCCGGTGTTGCCGAGGCGGTGCGGAACGCAGTGGCGGAGTTCGAGATTGCGGACGATTACACGGTGATCTTCCACGTTGGCGCAGGTCTCTCGTTCGCCTTCTTCGAGGGCATCAGCTACGGCGCCGCCGGAGCCGTGATCAAGAGCAAGGCCGACTGGGAGTCAAGAGGCGGAGGCTCGCCTGCTTCCCCGGGTCTGGATGAGGCCCCGCTCGCCGGCACCGGACCCTATCAGTTCGTGGAACGGAACCCCGGTCAGAACGTCGTGTTCGAGAGGGTGCCCTATGACCACTGGCGCCAGAACGGCGATTTCGACGAGATCGAGTACCGGTACATCCTCGAGGACGCCACCCGGATCTCATCGCTCCTGGCGGGTGAGGTACATATGACCTCGCTGCCGGCGGAACTCGGTGATGAGGCCGAGGCTCAGGGCATGCAGGTGATCAAGTCTGCCCTCCCCGGACGTCGCTACGGCCTGGCCCTGGTGGGCTGCTACTACCTTGAGCCACCCACCCCCGGGGAGAAGTCAGCGGATGTGTTCACCAGCGGTGAACGCCTCTACCCCGACAGCCCCTGGTGCAACAGGGACATCCGCATCGCCGCCAACAAGGCCATTGACCGCCAGGCTCTCAACGACGCATTCTTCGGAGGCGAGGCTGAGACCGCCATCATGTGGTACTGGCTGCCGGAGCAGACCGACTCCTGGAACCCGGACTGGGAGGCTCGCTTTGCCGACCACATCGGCTACGATCCCGAGGGCGCCCAGGCCATACTGGACGGACTCGGCGGGCCGGTGAGCATCCAGGTCTACGCCAAGAACGACATCAGCGAAGCCGTCGGCACCATGCTGGCCGATGCCGGGTTCGATGTGGAGTTGGTGTCGATGGACGGTGGACAGTATTCGGCCGCGCGGGAGGCCCGGGAGTTCGATCGGATGGTGGAGTTCGACGACACCGCTTCCGAGAACGTGACCGGATTCGAACCGGCGGGATACTGCAACCAGGACTCCCAGCGGCCAGTGTGCATGGTTGAATGGGACACCCAGTACGAAGCCATCCTTACAGAGTTGGATCCGGTCAGGCAGGCCGCGCTGTGGCGTGACTTCGGTGACGTGGTCTTCGAGGACGCCCCGCACGTCCCGTTGCTGCGGACCTTCTCCGAGACCGTCGTCAATCCTGATGCCGTCTGCGGTTACAGCTATCCCGGCGCCAACATGAGCGCACCGTTTAGCTTCGTGGAATACATCGAGTCCTGCTGAAACAACTGGATGTGGGCGCCTCCCGGCTGAACATGCCCTGGGGGGCGCCCACACCAAAACAAGCCAGACATCGAACCGATCACCGCCGTATAGCGCTACCTACACAAACTGATGGGAGATATATAGATGCCGGCTGCGGAGCCTGACTGGAAGCGATCCATCCGCAAGATGGCTGCCAAGCCGATCCAAGAACCCATCGCAACCAACATCGACGTTGTCGGGTTCAGCAACCTCGCGGGCAACCTGGACGGGCAGCAACTGCAACTACAAAGTGTGGGGGAGCACACCTATCTCTACATAGGTCACCCATGGTCGGGAGGGATAACCGTGCTCGATGTCACCTCACCAGGTGATCCGGGAGTGGCCTCCTTTATCCCGACACCGAACGAACATACGTGGCACATCAAAATCCAGGTGGCCGACAACATCCTCATGGCTTCCTGCGAGCCGGCCTTCTACAACCCCGCCAGCGACCCGGCCCGGGCGTGGAAGGGAGTGCGTCTCTTCGACGTCTCCGATCCCGCCGCTCCCCGGGAGTTATCCCACTGGGACGAGTCCGATCCCCGCGGCTTCGGGATCCATCGCAGTTGGTGGAACGGAGGCCGGTACGCCTACCTGTCCAACATGATCGAAGCTCCGGGTGTCCGGTATCACTGGCGCCTCGACCGGGCGCGGGTGATGACGATCTTAGACGTGTCCGATCCCGAGTCGCCCAGGAGAGTCACTGATTTCTGGCACCCGGTCCAGTTGGGCGAGGACCGCCCGCCTCTGGAGGACGAAACTTTCGGAGTGCACTTCCCTCTAGTGGCCGGCGACCGCGCCTACATCGCCTACGCGGACGGAGGATTCGCCATCGTTGATGTTTCCGACGTCGAGAACCCGACGCTGGTGAGCCATGTTCGAACCTTCCCCGAACTGACAGACGGTCAGACCCATTCCTGTGTCCCGCTGCCCGGCCGTGACATCCTTGTGGTCGTCGAGGAACCACTGGCAAACTTCGGTCTGGAAGGTCCGAAGAACATCCGGCTATGGGACATTTCCGACGAGACCAACCCAACCGAGATCTCGACGCTCCCGATTCCCGACCCCACTGCGGAGGAGCCTTACGAGACCTATTACCAGAAGGGAGAGCGGTTCGGTCCGCACAACCTTCACGAGAACCATCAAGGGTCGAAGGTGGTAACCGACAAGGTGTACAACGCCTACATGAATGCCGGGCTGCGGGTGTTTGATGTCTCGGATCCGAAGAATCCGACCGAAACGGCCTCCTTCCTCCCGCCATCGCCTACGCGGCTTATTGACCCTCGCCCGTACATGCGGATCTTCGATGTCATCCACAGCGGTGTGCGCGACGTGTGCTCCCAGGATGTGATCGTCGACCCTCGTGGCTACATCTACCTGAGCGGGCTCAACGAGGGCATATGGATCCTCCGGGAATCACACCCCGATTCCGACACCTGAACATTGAAAGGGCAAATCGATTACGATGGAGTACACGCTCCGTGAATAACAAAGCAGCCATCGGCGACTCTGTTCGCAGACTGGAAGACTATCCGCTAATCACGGGAAAGGGGACCTTCGTGGGGGACCTGGTCGACGAGGATACCCTGCACTGCGCCTTTGTGCGCAGCCCTGTCGCCCATGGCATCCTCGAATCGCTCGACCTGGACGAGATCCTGGACATGCCCGGTGTCGTGGCGGCATTCGATGCCCGGACCCTTGACATTCCCGATCTCCCCTCCACACCCGGGAGGGGAGCACCGGAGGCAACCGGGATGGGACAGCCCGCCCTGGCGCGCCAACGCGTTCGCTACGTCGGCGAACCGATCGCGGTAGTTATCGCCGAGACCCCGTCCCAGGCTGTCGACGCCGCCGAAATGCTGTGGGTCGACATCGATCCTCTTCCCGCCGTGACCGATGCCAGGACATCTCTGGATGGGGACACACTTCTCTTTCCGGATGTCGGAACGAACCTGGTCCACCAGAGGACGGTGGCCACCGGAGGCAAGCGCCCACAAGCAGAAGTCGAGGCCTCCGTGAAGATCGGAATCCCGCGCCTCTCCCCGGTGACCATCGAGCCGCTGGCCATCCTCGTCCGTCCTGGTGACGAGGCCCTCGAGGTGTGGTGTGGACACCAGTCGCCGAGCCGCCTCCCTCGACAACTCTCTCCCTTCGTCGGCCTGCCACCGGAGCAATTCCGGGCGCGGGTACCGGATGTCGGGGGCGCCTTCGGCACCAAGGGACAGTTCTACGCCGAGTACGTGGTGGTGGCAGTCGTGGCCCATCGGCTCAACATGGCGGTGGCTTGGATCGAGCGGCGAGGTGAGCAGTTGCGATCGGGGACCCACGGCCGGGGCCAAGAGGTAAGTGTGACCGTCGGCGGTGACCGGTCGGGCCGGATCCGGTATATCAAAACAGAGCTACTCGGCGATGTGGGAGCCTATCCGAGCACCGGCTCGCGCCTCCCCTTTTTCTCCCAGTTCATGGCTCAGGGCGTTTACGACATCGAACATATCGAGGTTCACGCCATCGCCGCCCTGACCAACAAGGCTCCCACCGGCCCCTACCGAGGCGCCGGGCGCCCCGAGGCGTCCATATCCGTCGAATGCGCGGTGGACGCCTTCGCGGCGCAGGTCGGGATCCGACCCGAAGACGTGCGGCGCAAGAACTTCATCCGACCCGAGCAACTCCCCTACACCACTCATACCGGTTCAATCTACGACTCCGGCAACTACGGGGAGGCTCTTGACCTGGCGTTGAGAACAGTTGCCGTTGAGAAGTGGCGGACCCGGCAGGAGGATAGACGCAGGCACGGTGGAGATCCCATCGGGATCGGAATCGCCTCGTTCATCGAGCGAGCGGGCGGGGCGGTGGGTTCATGGGAGTGGGGAAAGGTCGAGGTGATGTCCGACGGATCCTTGGAGGTCCGCACCGGATCGACATCGGCCGGTCAGGCGCATCAAACGGTGTGGTCCCAGATCGCTGCGTCGGTGTTCGACGTCCCACTCGACGACATCGCGTTTCAAGCCGGCGACACGAAGGAGATCCCGCAGAGCGTGGGTAGTTTTTCGAGCCGATCGCTTCAGATCGGTGGTTCCGCAGTGCTCCGCTGCGCACGGACAGTCAGGGAGGCGGCCTTGGAACTGGCGGCGGGCATGCTGGAGGCCGCACCCGAAGACCTTGAGTTGAGTGACGGCAAGGTAAGAGTTGTGGGCTCGCCACAACCCCAGATCTCGCTGGCAGCCATCGCCATGGAGGCCCAGTCCCGAGGAGTGGAATTGTCGGCCGAAGAGATGTTCAGCCCGAATGCCCTGACCTACCCGTATGGCGCCTATGTGGCCGTGGTCGAAGTCGAACTCGAGACGGGGTACGTGAACCTCCTGCAAATGGTTGCCATCGACGACTGCGGGAACGTGATCAACCCGATGGTGGTGGAGGGTCAGGTCCACGGTTCGATCATGCAGGGAATCGGCTCGGCACTGCTGGAGGAGATCGTCTACGACTCCGATGGCCAGCCTCTCACCACCAGTCTCATGGACTACCTGATACCCAGCGCCACCCAACCGATGCCCCTTCAGACGGGGCGCCTTACCTATCCGGCACCGTCGAACCCCCTCGGCGCCAAGGGAACGGGTGAGGCAGGGTGCATCGGCGTGCCGCCCGCCCTTCTCAACGCCGTCCATGACGCCTTGCGTCCCCTCGGCGTCACGTCGCTCAGCTTTCCCCTGACCCCTTCGAAGGTCTGGGAAGCCATTCAGGCCGCGAGTTAGGAGAGTCCAGCATGACCTATGATGTCCACGCCCACATCGTACCCATCGAGTTGATGCGGTTGCTGAGACGACGGGGCCACAACTACGGCATCGAGGTGCTCCATGACGACTCCGGAGAGGAGTTGCTGCGCTTGGCGGGCGAGAAGGTTATCGGCCCCTTCCCGCAGGAACTTTACGATCTTGATGCGCGCCTGGGGGCGATGGAACGCGGTGGCGTGGACACCCAGTTGGTGTCCCACCGCACCGACTTCAGCGCATACGCCCTGGACCCGGGGGCCGGTGCCAGGTACGCCCGCGACTTCAACCGGATCCTCGCCGAAGAGGTCTCCATGTACCCGGACAGGCTCCTCGCCCTGGGGACCGTCCCCCTCCAATCCCCGGGCGCCGCCGCCGACGAGTTGGCGTACATCGTCGGGGAACTCGGAATGGTCGGAGTGGAGATCGCCACCACGGTGGACGGGATCCACCTGGTCGACGCGGGGCTCGATCCCTTCTGGCAGGTGGCCAACGAACTGCGGTGCCTGGTATTGATTCATCCGTACGATCCACTCGGGGGCTATGACCTCAGCAGGTTCTTCCTCGACAACATTTTCGGGAGGCCGGCCGAGTCCACGGTCGCCATGGCCCACCTGCTCTTCGGCGGAGTTCTGGAACGCTATCCGGACCTGGTCATCTGCATGGTCCACGGAGGCGGATACATGCCGTATCAGTTGGGTCGCTGGGAGAAGGGATACAAGATGGTTCCCCACCTCACAGCCGAGAACATCAGCAGATCACCTCTTGAATTCGTGAGGCGTCTCTACTTCGACACCCTCGTTCACATCCCCGAGTCGGTCTCCTTCCTCCTGGATCTCGTGGGACCGACCCAGGTGGTGGTGGGCACCGACTATCCATACCCCATGCACGAACGGGCGCCGGTTGCCTTCGTCGATTCGGTCCCACGTCTGACCGACGATGCCCGGGAGATGATTCTCCATGGCAACATCTCGCGGATACTCGATGGTATAAACCGATGAGCCAAGTGGAGCGGACCGACGCTCACCGGATGTCTGTCATCGGTCACATCGACCTTGACGGCAACGGTGACCTCATGCACATCAACGTCTCCGATGGCGTTGCCTATGTCGGCCACATGGGAACCAACGACCTCGGCACTTCGATTATCGATGTTTCCAACCCATCCCGGCCGGAGGTCATCACCCAGATACCCAGACCTGCGGGCACCCACAGTCACAAGGTGCAGGTAAAGGACTCCCTTCTGCTGGTCAATCACGAGAAGAACCGCTTCGAGGACGAGCCACCGGCGGAGTGGAGCGCGGGAATGGCCATCTACGATGTCTCCGATCCCGCCTCTCCCCAACATATCGGTTTCTATCCGGTGGCGGGCACCGGGATCCACCGCATGGCCTGGTGGGAAGCCGACTATGCCC
>CAYWGY010000032.1:0-16221 GCA_964458055.1 uncultured Acidimicrobiaceae bacterium
TACCGGACCACCAGGCCCACCGCCGACCTCCACATCCTCACCGGGTGGGCCACCGCACGGGGCTTGGAACTGGAGAGACTGGAGGTCACCCGGCCCAGCCTCGAGGATGTCTACCTGGACATCGTCGGCAGAGAAGAACAAACCCAATGACGAAGTCTCTCAGAGCCGATCTTTCCTTGCTGTGGCATCAGTTCCGCAGCCAGAACCGGACCTTTTTCCGGACCCCGATCGCCGCCTTCTTCACGCTGGTGTTCCCGCTCTTCTTCCTGGTGCTCTTCAGCCTGATCTTTGGTGACGAGGGAACCGACGGCTACAGCATCTCCCAGTTCATCGCTCCCGCCATGGCGATCTTCGCCTCGGTCTCTGCCACTTTCACCAATCTCTCCATCGGGACCGCCCTGGCCCGGGACCAGGGCATTCTCAAGCGGGTGCGAGGCACCCCTCTTCCGCCCTGGGTGTATATGGCGGGACGGATCCTCTCCGGGGTCTGGGTTGCCCTTTTATCGGTGGTGCTGATGTTCGCGGTCGGTTGGGCCTTCTTCGGCTTCCGGATGCTGTGGGACGATATCGGGGTGGCCCTGGCCGTCTTCGCCATCGGGCTCGCCACCTTCTCGGCGCTGGGACTGTCCGTGTGTGCAGTCGTCCGCAACGGCGATTCGGTTCCGGCGGTGGCCAACGCCGTCTTCCTGCCGATGGCCTTCATCTCGGGGATATTCATACCGCTCGACGACGCCCCCGGATGGATGGTCATCCTCGGGGACATCTTTCCGCTGAAGCACTTCGCAACACCCTTCAGCAACGCCTTCGATCCCTTCCACTCCGGGGGACTGATAGGCTGGGACAACCTGGCCGTTATGGGTGCCTGGCTGGCATTCGGGCTGGTGCTGATCACACGGTTCTTCAGTTGGGATCCCCGCGAAGCCAGATAGTCTTGGTACGGAATCCCCCACCCCAGCGCTGACCGATGCCAACTCCCATCACCGGCCTCCTTTACCGCCTTTATGAACGGCGTCTTCTTTCCCAGTTGGATTCCTCCCAGTTTCCCCGTCATGTCGGAGTGATCCTCGACGGCCATCGCCGCTATGCCCGGGTGAGCGGACTGCCGGACTATGTCGACAGCTACTGGGCGGGAATGCGCCGCTTTGAGGAGTTCGTGGACTGGTCGGCAGAGTATGAAATCCCGGCCATCACCGCATGGGCCCTGTCCAGGGAGAACCTCAACCGCCCCGCCCGGGAACTCCAGCCCATATACGAGGTGCTGACAAGGTTCTTCGAACGCGTGCCCCGCCGCTGCCAGAAACACGGCATGGGACTCAGGTTCATCGGCAGCCTGGATCTCTTGCCGGCGGGAGTGGTGGCGGCCGCCAAGACCGCCATGGAACAGACCGGGCCGGGCGAGAACCGCCACCTGACCATCGCCATGGGCTATGGGGGCCGCCAGGAGATCGTCGACGCCTGCCGCCGCCTGGTTGCCGACCTCGCCGACACCACCGGCGATCCGGCCGAGTTGCCCGGACTGATCGACCATGCCGGCCTCGCCCGCCACATGTATTCGGCCGATCTCCCCGACCCCGACCTTCTGATCCGCACCTCGGGGGAGTCCCGCATCTCGGGCTTTTTGCTCTGGCAGTCGGCCTACGCCGAGTTCGTCTTCGTCGACGTCTACTGGCCGGCATTCCGCCGGGTCGACTATCTGCGGGCTCTCCGGGACTTCTCGCGGAGGGAACGCCGCTTCGGGCGCTGATCCTATGCGGTCACCTGGTGAGGGGAGAGGTGGGCGACATCACCAAAGGACTCGATGGCGAACACACGGGCATGAGCCATGGGGTAGGTTTGCAGGACCGCCACACCGGTGTGGAGAGACCTGAATTTGTGCCAGGCGATGGGAGTGGCGCCACACCCGAGGAGCGTCTCGTAGATGACCGCGTTGGTGCCCCCGTGGGCGACCAACAGGATGGACTTGCGCTCGCCACCCTCCCAAAGGCGAGGTTGGTCCGGGGAGGCCATGGTGACTCCGTGGGAGGCCAGCGTATGGAGCAGCCCCGACGTCACCCTCTCCCGGAAGCTGTGGTAGGGCTCTCCCCGCCGCACGCCTTTCCACAGCCTCTCCAGCGAGGGCGCCCTCTCCAACCTCGCCACCCGGGCGTCCACCTGTTCGATGGGCATGCCGTCCCATTCCACGGGATCACCGATTTCGTTCATCCACGGATGCACCTGGGGAGTCAGACCGAGCTTTCCCGCCAGAGGCGCCGCCGTCTCCCTGGCGCGATTCAGTTCGGAGACCCACACATAGTCGATGTCCGGCCATTCCCGTTCGGCCAGTTGCCGTGACTGGCGCCTGCCCAAACCGGTTAGGGCGGGGTTGCCCACCATCCGTCCCTCCTTCGTCCAGGCAGGTTGGGCATGGCGGATGAGAATCAGACGCATTCGTCTTCAAGTTAATGGGTGACTGTTTGCTTTTGCCAATCGAGTCCTGAACTCCGGGTGTGCGCCTCGGCGCGCGGTATCTTTAGCTTGGCCTCCCTGGGGAGAACATGGAAACCATCACCGTCTACAACTCGACCCGGCGAAGCTGGGCAATGGTGTTGCTGGGAGCGGCGATGACGGTGGTGGCGCTTGACCTGTTGGTGTGGAACGCGCTCGTGGCCGGACTGGCGGAGAGGGTGTACCAGGGAGAAGAGATTCTCGAAGCCCGAGAGAGAGTGTGGGCGGCGATGCTGGGAGTAGGGGGCGCGGCTCTCATGCTCTGGGGAATCTCCTCGGGCCTGCGGTTCCGCCCGGTGCTCACAGTGGGACCGGAGGGGCTGTCCATCGCCCTGCGCGGACCTTTCCGACCCCGTGACACCCTGGAATGGGAGTCGATCAGCCAGCTGATCTCGCAACCGGTGAAAGACGACGGCGCTCTCCTTCCCAGCCTCACCATCGTCCTCGATTCGGGCATGGCCGCATCCGGACTTCCCTCACAACCCTGGGGAGCCCGTTGGACAGGGAAGCGTATCCTCCGGGTTCTGTCGTCGGACTGGTCGGAACGCGCCGAGGTGGTCGCCGCCGTCGGCAGCTATTTCTCGGACCGGCGACCCGAGGGGAAGCCGACAGAAGGTGGTTAGGCATGCTGATAGGAGCGCATCTCTCGAACAAGACCCCCCTCGTCGATGCCGAGGCGATAGGCGCCGAAGTCATCCAGGTGTTTTTGTCCAACCCCCAGAGTTGGAAAAAGCCCCTCCCCCGCCCGGACGCCGAAGAACTGGCATCCTCGCCGATCCCCATCTATGTCCACGCGCCCTACCTGGTCAATGTGGTGGCTCCCGCACCCAGGATCCGGGTGCCCAGCAGGCGCATACTCGCCGAGACCTGCGAGGGGGCGGCCGCCATCGGCGCCGCGGCGGTGGTGGTTCACGGAGGGCACCTGACCGGAGGAGGGAACCTTGATGATGTGCCCATGCGCTGGCGGAAGGCCCTCGTGCCATTGGACACCGATGTGCCGGTTCTGATCGAGAACACCGCCTCGGGTGACTTCGCCGCTGCCCGGCGCCTGGAGGACATCCGACGCCTGTGGGATGAGATCGGCGACCTCGACGTCGGTTTCGTCCTCGATACCTGCCACGCCTGGGCGGGAGGCGAGCCCCTGGACGGTCTGGTTGAGAGGGTGTTGGCCGTGACCGGACGCATCGATCTGGTCCACGCCAACAACTCCCGCGATCCCTTCGACTCCCGACGCGACCGTCACGCCAATCTCAAGAGCGGAGAGATCCCCCCGGACCTTCTGTCCGAAGTCGTCCGCGAGGCTCAGGCTCCCGTGGTGGTGGAGACCCCTTCGGAGGGCCAGGAAGCCGACATCGTCTGGCTGAGAGACCAGGTGATCGGCTGAGGGATTCGCCGGTCGCCGCAGAGCGCGGGCCCGACCCCTGCAAGGGCCGGAAGCAGCTAGCTGATAACCGACAGAGAGGTGGCCTCGAGTTGCGTGACCACGGTGCGTTCCCGGTCCAGAAGTCGTTGCACCACCGGGAGCATCTCGCCTTCCCACCTCGGATCACCGTACAGAGCAGCGTAGAGTCGCTCGCGCTCGGGTTCTGACTCGAAACGACGGATCCACACATAGTGGTCGGGATCATCGGTGTCGATAAAGGATCCGACCACCACCACTCCGAGCGCCACCTGGTGTGGAATGAGCGTCTCTTCCATGTAACGGACCCACTCGGCTCGTTTGCCCGGCTTGCACCAGTACTGCCTCAACTCAAGAATCATTGTCGCTCCTTCGGGGTTCCTTCCGGCTCCTCTCAAGCCTTCCAGGAATGCACCGGGAGACCGGGAAAGTCACTCCTAACAGAGGCTACCAGGGCCACCGCGGCGCTCCGACCTCATGGCCAAGGCAGAAGCCGACCGACTCGGCTGACCGAAGGCGGTACAGTTTCGGGTATGACTGTTCTTCTAGAAGCACATTCGGGGCTCCGTTGGCTGGTCCTCGCAGCCCTGGTGGCCATGATCGTGATCGGACTGCTCAAATGGAGCAGGGAGTCCTCCCATCACCCCGCACTGGTGAGCGTTACCTCCATTCTCCTGGATGTCCAGGCCTTGCTGGGGATCATTCTGCTGGTCGTGAACGGGACCTGGGACGATCTGATTCATCCCGTGGTGATGCTCATTGCCGTCGGAGTGTTCAAGATCGGCAGGATCAGGACCGAGAGAGTGGAAGAGCCGGTGAAGGGCAGGCGCCTCACCGCAGTCACGACTCTTGTCCTGGCGCTGATTCTCGTCGGCATATACGTGTAGGGGCCCTCGGCGCGGGAACACAGGGGCAGACCCACGGCACGGGAACAGGTTCCACCAATCCCGGTTCTCTGCACGAGATCGCGGCTTATCATTGTGACAACCAGCCCCCGGGGGGCGGTCGACTCGAACGAGCGCGCTGACCCTCCAATCGGGACTGGAGAGAAACCAAAACCCGATCCCCCAACCCGCTGTGGTGGGGAGAGAGGAGCGAGACATGGCAAAGGTAACGGTGCCCTCCATCCGCGACCGCAAGGGCGCCGAGAAGATAGCCATGGTGACCGCCTATGACTTCCCGGGCGCCAAGATAGCCTCGGAGGCAGGCATGGACATCATCCTGGTGGGAGATTCCGCCGCCAATGTCGTACACGGCTTTGACACCACCCTTTCGATCAGCCTCGAGTTGATGACCCATCACGTGGCCGCCGTGGCCCGGGCCGAACCCGACTCGCTTGTGGTGGGCGACATGCCGTGGATGACCTTTCACATCTCCCCCGAGGAGACCGTTCGCAACGCCGCCACCCTGATCAGAGCAGGCGCCGAGGCAGTGAAGATCGAGGGCGGCACCGACCGCATTCCCCACATCACCCGCCTAATCGGCGCCGAGATCCCGGTTATGGGACACTTGGGATTGACGCCGCAGTCCGTGCACGCCGAGGGTGGATACCGAGTCCAGGGCCGCCGCCTGGACACCGCCCGCCGCATCATCCGGGACGCCCAATCCTTGGAGCAAGCGGGAGTGTTCGCGCTCGTCCTGGAAGGCGTGCCGGAAGTGCTGGCATCGGTGGTCACAGAGCGCATCGCCATACCGACCATCGGCATCGGCGCCGGCCGCGGAGTGGACGGACAGGTCCTGGTGTTCCATGACCTCCTGGGAATGGGCTTCGGCCGCTATCCCAAATTCGTCCGCCAGTACGCCAACCTGCGGAGCATCGCCGTGGAGGCCCTCAGTCGCTACCGCCAGGACGTCAAGAGCGGCGACTTCCCCGCCAAGAAAGAGACCTACCGCGTCGGCGCCCACCTGGAGGAAGCACTATTGGAGGACACCCCTTCAACGGCCACCGTCTACTCCTTCTAGCCTGCCTGGCCCTCCTGGCCGGAGCCTGCCAACACGCTCCGGCCGGGGCCGGCGCCCAGGCCGGGACTCCCACCACCGCCACCGAGGCTCCGGTTCCCGCCTCCGATTCGCAGACCACCGCGTCCGTCGAGGACAGCGCCGAGTCCGGCCGGCCTGCAGTCACGGGGTCGACGGCGACAGTACCGGCTCCGACCGTGACGACAACCGGCCTCCCGCCGGCAACGACCACGGGCGCCCCCCCGCCGAATCCTGTCGACGACGACTCGACGGAAGACGACGAACCCCCGGAGACGACATCCACCCGACCGACCCCGACATCCACCCAGCCACCTGCCACCACCACACCGACCACACCGACCACCACCACCGGGCACCCGACCACCACCACCGGGCACCCGACCACCACCACCTCGGCATCGCGGCTTGACACCGGCGACGTCTCCGGCTTCAGGGTCATCACCGCCCGGTTGGGTGAACGCTCACTGCTCCTGGCCGTGGCGGACACTCCCTCACTCCGTAGCCGCGGCCTGATGGGGGTGACCTCCCTGGGTGACCTCGACGGGATGGTGTTCACCTGGGAGGAACCCCTGACTGTGTCCTTTTGGATGAAAAACACCCTGATACCCCTGGACATCGGCTACTTCGATGCCCGGCGGAGGCTCTTCGGCGTCCTGGAGATGACCCCGTGCACCGCCGATCCCTGCTCGAACTATCCCTCCGGGCAACCGGTGCTCTATGCCCTCGAGACCCTTCCGGGGTTCTTCGACTCGATAGCTTCCGGAACGCCTCTCACCTTGGGAGAGACGGTTGGCTTCCCTTAGGCCCTTTCCGGCCCAAAGCGTGCCGCCGGCCGTTCGCGCCTGCACTATCATGGAGGCCTGAACCCCAAGAACGCGCCCGGTAGGGTGCCCGTCCTGCCCCAATTTGGAAAGGGGCCTTCTGCGATATTGCAGATGACCGAAGGAGGTGACGCCAGTTGCGTCAGTATGAACTCATGACCATCCATCGCCCGGAGTTGTCCGAGGCGGACTACCGGAATAAAGTGTCCGAACTGGAGGAGTTCCTTGCCAACCAGGGAGCGGTCGACCCGGAGACCGACCCGTGGGGCAAGAGGAGGCTCGCCTACGAGATCGACCATGTGTCCGAGGGTTATTACACCGTCTCGAAATTCGCGTCGGAGCCGCCGGTGGTGGATGCCCTGAGGAGGGTGCTGACCCTGGCCGACGACGTGTTGCGCCACAAGGTCATCCGTCCTGAGATGTGAGCGGAGTCCCCATGAGAAGAGAGCGAGATTCAAGAATATGAGCAACAACTCTGTGACGCTGGTTGGAAACCTGGTGGAGGACCCCGAACTCCGTTTCACGACATCGGGAATACCACGGGCCAACATCCGCCTGGCCGTCAATCGTCGGTGGCGCGATCCCAACAACGAGTGGCAGGAAGAGACCAGTTTCTTCGGCGGGACCGTGTGGCGCCAGTACGCCGAGAACGTCGCCGAGTCGCTGCAGAAGGGCGCCAGGGTCATCGTCACCGGTCGCCTGCAGCAGCGCAGTTGGGAGACCCAGGACGGCGAGCGGCGTTCCGTGGTGGAAGTGCGGATCGATGAGATCGGCCCGTCGCTTCGCTGGGCGACCGCTGACGTCAGGCGGACGACCCGCGAGTCCGGCGGCGGCTACTTCGAAGGGCCCCAGAGAAAACCCCGTCCACCAGCAGGCCCGGCGCGCCAGTCAGGCAGCTACGACGACGAAGAGCCCTTCTAGGAAAGGAGCACCATGGCACGCAAGTCCTCAACGCGGAGGCGCCCCCGGGGGAGAGCGAGCTACCGCCGGGTCAAGAAGCGCTCCTGCTATTTCTGCGACAACAAGATACGTTACGTGGACTACAAAGACATAACCCTGCTCCGCCGCTACATCTCGGACGCTCGAGCCAAGATCAGGGGCAGACGCTCCACCGGTAACTGCCAGCGCTGTCAGAACGCGGTCGCCCGCGCCATCAAGAACGCCCGCGAGATGGCACTGCTTCCCTACACGAACCTATGAGAGCCCGCCTCATCCTCACCGAGGACATCTCCGGGCTGGGACTCAAAGGAGATGTGGTGGAGGTCGCACCAGGGTATGCCCGGAACTACCTGATCCCAAAGCAGAAGGCAGTCACGGCCACGCCGCGGGCGATTGCACACATCAACGCCGTCAAACAGGCGCGACAGGCCGATTACATGCGTCGCAAGGGTCAGGCGGAGGTGGTCGCCACCCGGTTGGTGGGCAAGATGGTGGTGATCGCCGCCCGGGCCTCCAGTGCGGGCAATCTCTATGGCTCGGTCAACGCCAAGGATGTGGTTGAAGCCGTGCGGCGGGATACCGGATTCGAGCTCGAACCCGACCATGTGATCCTGGAGGCGCCGATCAGAAAGATCGGCGCCTTCCCGGTCACCATCCGTCCGCACGACGACGTGCAGTTCCCGATCACCGTCGACGTCTACCCCGCCGAGGACAGGTAGGAACGGAGTTCCATGCCTGAGAGCAAGAGACAGCAGGTCCCATCCAACCGTCCCTGGGATCCGGTCGGATACTCGCGGGCGGTTCGGGTGGGAAACCTCATCGAAGTGGCCGGCACCACTGCGGGAGCGCCCGACGGGTCGGTGATAGCGCCCGGGGATATGTACGGGCAAACCAGAGCGTGCCTCGACATCATCATCCGGGCTCTGGCCAAGCTGGGGGCGGGGCCCGAGAACGTGATCCGCACCAGGATGTTCCTGACCGACATCTCCCGCTGGGAGGAGGCGGGAAGGGCTCACGCCGAGGTCTTCTCCGACATCAAGCCCGCCTCCACCATGGTGGAGGTCTCGAAGTTCCTGGATCCCCGCTACCTGATCGAGATCGAAGCAACCGCGGTCACCGACTGACGATCACCTTCGGGCATCAGGCACACCGGAGGGCCACAAGGCCCTTGGTTGGTGAAGCCCGCAATCCGGATGCCCACGGTCGGGAGCCGGAGCCGGTTTGTCGCGAAATTCTCCCCTTCGGGCCTCCCTCCCCCGCCTCCACCTTTCCGTTGGCCGTGGGGGCACAGCCCAGCCCGGGTGGCCCCTGCTCATTGGTGTGAATGATCCCGGCATGAGGCCCGAGCGACGCCGGAATGGACCTCTCCGGTGTTTGGCTGACACCAATATGGGCTCGACCAGTGACAGGTTTCCACCCCGTCACCACAGGTCTCTTGACAGACTTGGACGTCTTTTCACAGTCCTCGGGGTGAGTGGGCAAGTCCGGGTCGCGGGCGCCCCGGCCGGGAAAGCCGCTTCTCGGGGGCCTTCAGGAGCGAACCGGCCGCCGGATACCGGGAGGCGGGGTGTTGCTCAGCCAGGGAGCGGACGGAAGCAGATCAGCAGCGGTGTAGAGACCCGGCGCCGCGGACATCACCGCCGGGATGCTGTTGACCATCCGAGCCGAGGTGGTGAGCACCGCCTGGGTGCCGGGGAGGATAGTGACGTCGATGGTGTTCTCGCCCTCGATCCTGATGTGGTCGCGGGTCTCCATCCCTATCGAGGGGGGATCCACGTGGAGGGAGAGGTCGATACGCAGCCACGCCCGGCCGTTCACCGATCGGGTCGCCTCCTGCACAACCCGGGCCGTCTGACCGGAGGAGATCACATACTCGACAAGTTCATAGGGTCGATCGGCGACTGTGGGTTCAACCGTCTCTGAGAACCGGTCAAGCTCCATTCCGAGAGCGTCGGCTATCACGCAGGCGCTCTCTTCGAACCCGATGTGACCGCGGATGATTCCTTCCCTACGAGCCCTCTCGAACCCCTCCGGGCCGTATCCCACTCCGAGCGAGCGGTGGACCTGCCGCCCGAAGACCGAGGCGTCCAGCGCCCTGGTTACCGAAATCCTCTCGACATTCCAGGATGCTCCCGAAATCACCACGGGAAGGACATCGAACACGAACCCCGGATTGATACCGGTTGCGACCACCGACGCGCCCGATCGGCGACAGGCGGCCGCTATCTCCTCTCCCGCGGCGGCGTCCGTAACTCCCGGATAGGCCAGCTCCTCGCTCGAGGCGACCACGTCAATTCCCCGGTGCACGCACCTCAGAATGTCGTCTTTCACCTCGGAGATCGGCGATCTGGTCGCCACCAGGGCAACCTCGGGCCGGAGTTGGTCCAAGAGGCGATCCGGGTCCGTCGAGACCTGTAGGTCGGCGGGGATCTCCCCGGCTCCGACCCGGTCCTCTGCCGCAGAGCCCCCTCTGACCACCGCTCCCACCGAGCGCAGCCAACCACGGGTCTGGCACAGCCGGAGAGCCGCCCGGCCCACCGTGCCCAGCCCGAAGTGGACGACCTCCACCGGAGATTCGCAGCCTGGTTTGCTCATACCCGTCCCGGTTCCACTCCTGGCCGAGGACTCACCACGGATCCTCCCATCAGGCGGTGAAGAGACGCCGGGGATTGTCCACCGTGAGCGCCACGGTGTCCTCCTTGCTGACGCCCCGACCTCGGAGAAGCGGGAGGAACCGGGTTATGACGTGGTCGTAGCCGGTTCCCCCGTACGACCTCATGGCGCCCCGCTTCCCCACATCGGTGGACAACAGGATGCGGTCCCGGTAGCCGGCTCCGATCAATGCGACGATGGCGTCCGCCCTTCTCTCGTCGGTCTGCTTGTCCAGTTGGCCGATGGCGTCGTAGGCGATCCAGACCCCGCGCCGCAGCAACTCGATGTGGTAGCCCACATCCGGGGTGGTGTCTACATGTCCGATCACCAGTTTGTCGAGGTTGGCCCCGGCCTCCTCGAAGAGGCGCACCTGCTCCAGGCCTATCCGGGTGAAGAGCGCATGGGTGGAGATGGGGACTCCCGTCTCGCGCTGTGCTGCTGCACAGGCCCTGATAACCCGCTCTTCGGCCGCTGAGATCCTCCGGTGGTGAGTGCCGATCTCTCCCAGGATCCCTGCTCTGATATCAGTACCGTAGAAGCCTTCGGTCAGGTCCTTCACCAGCATGGCCACAATGTCGCGGTCGGTCATCTCCTTCAACCAGGGAGGATGGAACTTCTCCCAGTAGAACCCGGTGCCGGCGATGATATTAATGCCGACATCGCGGGCCACCTCCCGCAGCGCTTCCGGGTCCGCGCCCAGGCCGTGCACCGTCTGGTCCACAATGGTGTTGCCGCCGCGCTCCTTGAAGACTCCCAGTTCGTAGCGGGCGACTTCGGGGTCGCTGAGGATGAGATGGGAGTTCATAGTTATCTCGTAGACGTCCAAGAAGACATGCTCATGGGGCAGCACAAGGCCGAGGTCATCTGGTGATATCTCTCCCAGGACGGTCTGGATGGTGTTCATCGTGGCTCGGTCTGCCTAATACATCAGCAGCGCGCCGCTCACGTTAATGGTGGCGCCGCTCACGAAACTGGCATGTTGGGACGCCAGGAAAGCCACCACCCGCGCCAACTCATCGGGCTGTCCCATCCGTCCCAGCGGGCACTGGGCTATCCCGGCGGCCACTATCTCGGCGGGATTGTCGACATGCTGCATGGGAGTGTCGATCTGGCCGGGAGAGACGCAGTTCACCAGGATGTTGTGGGGACCGTAGGCGCGAGCGAATCCCCGTGTCATCGAGACCACCCCGCCCTTGCTGGCCACATAGACGTGACTGCCGTGGACCGGTCCGCTCAGCCATGCGCCGGAAGTGAAGTTGATGATCCGTCCTCCCCGGCCGGTGGTGATCATTGCCTCTCCCACCGCCTTGTTCAGGAAGAAGGAGGCCTTCAGGTTGATGTCGAGTTGGGCATCCCAGTCCTCTTCGGTCACATCCTCCAGGTCCTTTCGCCGCAGATGGGCAGCCACATGGGCCAGAGCCCAGAGTGGCCCCAGGCGCTCCTCCACCCGGGCCACCATGGCGCCGATGGCCCCGATGTCGGCCAGGTCGAACACCAGAGGCATGTGCGGACCGGGACTCTCCAAGTCCGCCACCACCTCCCGCACACCTTCTTGGACATCGAGAGCTGCCACCCTTGCACCCAGGGCCGCCATGGTCAGAGCGGTTGCCCGGCCGATCCCGCTGGCTGCCCCCGTAACCAGCACCGCCTGACCCTCCACGCCGGCGCCCAAGGTCCAATCAACGGTCATCCGGCAGGCATCTCGAACGGCTGGGGATCCAGGAAACGGTTGAGAACGTTGCGGCTGACGGCTGCCACATTGTTGTCGTACCGGGCATGGCTGAGACTGCCGGACCAGGCGATGGAACCGACGGAGAACACGGCCCCGCCGCCGGGAGTCTCGTAAAACACGATGTCCGCCCGTATCCGATCGGGGTCGTCAGGATTGGCGGGCGGCAGAGTGTCGACCAGGGAGGTGACCATCAGATCGTAGAGGTTGGAATGGCCCTCGGAGGATGCCAGCACCAGGGCGTGGCGGGGCGTGCCCATCAGGTAATCGGCGCGGTCGATCTCATAGCCGGCCGCCCCACCCATCAGCAGGCCGAAGTCTCCGATCAACTCGTCCTCGACGCCCTCGAAGACGAATGCCGCCCGCTCATGGCCGGAGGCTCCGGTGCGCCGGTAGTAGGAGCATTCGTCGAATCCCTGGGTGATGAAACCCACCCCCAGGAAGGTCTCGGGAGGTCGGCCCGCCCACGACCACGTGCCGGCTCGCTCCCCCGAGAACGACAGATGTCCCTGGCTGACGTCGGCCGCCCACAGCCGCGGAGCGTCGGGACGACGCACCTCCACTATCCCCGACCGGGTGGGATGGTAGGCGATCCGCCAGTACCACCCGTTGCCACCCAGGTACATCATCCGCCCTCCCCTTCTCGCATGCTCCTCGGTGGCATCGAAGATTTCCGTGCTGATGTACTCGGGATGAGAACTGGAGATGACCACCCGGTAGGGCAGAAGAGCCTCAAGGCCCTCGCGATGAACATCCTCGTCGGTGATCACGTCGTAGTCGTACCCGTCCTGTTCCAGCCACGAGACCAACAGCATGTCCTGGCAGAACTTGTAGATCCGCCCCTTGGGACGGAAATTGGTGACCGGACGCCGCATCGACGAGTACACCACCGTGCTGCCATCGGTGTGGCTGTCGTAGGTGGAGGAGCCGATCTCGGGGAACCGCAGCATCAGCAGGTCGGTGTCATCCAGCACCGTCAACCGTCCGTGGATCAACTCGTTCCACGGAAAAACCACCCGCAGCCGCAGGTTGGCATAGGCCCCGTAGGTTGCCGTGGCCAGCAACAGCACCGCCTGAGCCTCGCCACCCGGCGCGGGCCGCACCACGAACGGTACGTAGAACTCCGCGTCGTCGGCTCGCAGGCGTGCCGCATAACACCCGCTCTTCCAGTCCTCGGGAACCACCAGCGTGAAACTGGTGTGCCAGCGGGCGTCGTCCACATCGTCGTCGTGGAAGTGGATAGCGCCGTACTGGTCGGGTTCCTGCTGCCAGTTGTCGGTCTTTGCCGCCCAGTTGGAACCACCCACTCCGCGAGCCGGCAGATTGATCGTCTCGCCGTGGCGCCCATTGCCCGAGACGTCCGTAACCCACTCGGTGTCAATCCCGATCGAAAAGTCCCAATCCGCGAACATCCCCCCGCTGACCGAGCCACCGGTCTGCTCGAGCATCCCTATCGATCTCTCACCCAGTACCCCCTGATAGACCCGGGGCCGTTCGATCCTCCCGTTGAAACACAGGTCAGGATGCTCGGTACCCCTGTCGTCCCCTCCCCGGGCCGCCCCCACATAGAGGTGGCTACCTCCCGAGGGGCCCGAGATCAGAGCCTGGCTTTCTTCCCGGACCCGGAGCGAGGCCTCAAGTCTTTGCCGCTCCATCCCCCGGGCAAGGAACACCACAGAACCGGAGCGAGGGCTGTAGGTGACTGTCACAGCCGTCCAGCGGTGTTCGATGGGAGTGATCGAACTGGTGACCAGGGCGGTCGACTCACCGTTACCGATCATCAACGCCAGCGCACCCTCTTCCAGCACCAGGCTGACACCCGTTCGGTCGCAAGTGCTGTAGGTCCCGATGATCGCCTGGCGGCCCGCAGACGCCAGTGTGGGAAACACGTTGGCCCATAGCGTGATTCCCCTCCCCAGGGGAAGGCCGTCCGGCAGCGGCACCCGCACCGCCGATCCCGGATGGATAGGTTGCCACACTGTCGGATACTCACCGCACACCGGAGTAGCCATCTCGATCTCGCAGAAGTCGGGACAGTCGTCTCCCGGGCCCACCTCCGGAGCGATCAGCCGGACGATGTCCGCCCGGTAGCTCTCGGGACCCAGGGCGCTCACCTTGAATTCGATCCGCTCTCCCGGACGCACGCTCTGGCGGTCGGCATAGCCCATCACAGCGGCTTTGACGGTCACGACTCCCCTCCCGGGTCTGTGCCGAACATCTCCGCCCAGCGGCGGCGGAAGACGAAGTACTCGGCGTCCTCGATAGTGGTGAAGACATGCTCATCCAAGGTCTGGGTGGTCAGAGGGAAGGTGTCGCTGAACCGGGCCAGGGTCCATTGCGAGTGGGGACCGGTCAGCTTCAGGAAGTACTTGCCGGTGATGGGACCACCGCGCATGTAGTCAACAAGCGCCTGGAGATCGGGCGAGTGCTTACCGAAGGGACGGCGCCGGAACTCCTTCCACAAATCCAGCCGGGATCCATCTATTCCGGCGGGAAGCCTCGGCCTCTTCAAGAAATCACTCATGTCTACGGCTACCCATCTTAAGACCCTCCGCGGGCCTCCCGCTCCTCAATAGCCATGCATTATTTCCTGGCCAAAAAAACTACCTGTGTTTCGGAGTATCCCTGCCCTGTTTGTCCGTATTCTGCTAGACAAAGGCGCCTGTATCACTACATGTGTGCAAGCGGGCAGCCCATCCGTCCACGGAAAGGGGACCTGATGAAAAAAACACTGGCTCTACTGGCCATCCTGGCTCTGGTAGCGACAGCCTGCGGAGAGGACACCTCGGCAGCAGACGCGGAGGCCGCAGCCCGGGCGGCGGCGGAGGCCGAAGCAGCCCAAGCCCAGGCAGAAGCGGACGCCGCCGCTGCGGTAGCAGACGCAGCCGAGGCCGAGGCAGCACAGGCCCAAGCCGCCCTGGAGGAAGCCATGGCCGATCTGGAGGCGACCCAGGCGGCCGCCGCAGAAGGAGACGCAGCGGCACAGGCAGCTCTGGCCGAGGCCGAGGAGAAGGCGGCCGAGGCCGAGGCGATGGCAGCCGAGGCCGAAGAGGCCGCTGCCATGGCCCAGGAGGAGTTGGAACAGGCCGCCATGGCGGCAGAAGAGGAGATGTCGCTGCACGGCGGCACCCTGGTCATCGCCCAGCCAGCCGATCCGACCGGTCTGCACCCCAACCGCTTCGGCTCCACCAACGACCGCAACATCATCACCAACATGTACGACACGCTGGTTGAGTTCGACCTGACCACCTACGAGATCGTGCCTTCGCTGGCAACCGGTTGGAGCGTCTCCGATGACGGCCTCGTCTGGACTTTCGACCTGCGGGAAGGCGTCACCTTCCACGACGGCTCGCCATTCGGCGCCGAGGACGTGGTGATGTCCATGTCCAGGGCCCAGGAGCCGGAGTCGGGACGGACGGCTTCACTGCTGACCCGGGTGTCCGAGACCGTTGCGGTGGACGACTTGACCGTGGAGATCCGCCTCAGTGAACCCGACCGCATCCTGGCCAGCACCCTGGTGGATGTTTACATCTCGCCGAGGGATCCCGACATCGACCTGAACGAGACCCCGATCGGAACCGGTCCCTTCAAGTTCGTCGAGTGGGAGCGCAACCAACAGGTGGAGATCGTGCGTAACGATGACTTCTGGATGGAGGGATTGCCCTACCTGGACGGGATCATCTACACCACGGTGCCCGACGGCACGGTGCAGTCGCTCCAGATCCGAACCGGAGAGGTCGACATGCTCGCCTCGACGCCGCTGGGCGACATCGGGGTGCTGCAGAGCGCCGGCGTCCAGATCCTCGGACCGGCCGAGGGCTTCAACTCGGGGCTCTATCACTTCCACGTGAACACCCGGAGAGACCCCTGGTCGAACCCGCTGATCCGCAAGGCCGTCAGCATGGCCCTCGACCGCCAGGCGCTGCAGCGCAGCCTGTTCGGCTTCATGCAGATCCTCTCCAACCCGATGGAAGCCAACCCGGCGTTCTTCAACCCGGACGCCGCCTCCTATAACACGCCCGACCTGGAAGGCGCCAAGGCCCTCATGGCCGAGGCAGGCTATCCCGACGGGTTCGACGGTGGAGAGATGATCAACTGCAGCCTGGGCTTCCAGTTCGACACCCTTGCTCAGGGAGTCCAGAGCCAGTTGGCCAACCTCGGCATCACTGTGGATCTCAACCTCATGGACGTGGGCACCTACGTGAACCGGACCCTGA
>CAYWGY010000032.1:16346-16586 GCA_964458055.1 uncultured Acidimicrobiaceae bacterium
TCACCAATGACCCGGACAACTTCGGCAACTTCGACCTGGCCCTGTGCGCCATGGTTCCCAAGCCGGACGAGTACGACCTGATGAACCATCCCTACAACAAGCTCTTCACCGAGACGATGGGCTGGATCGACACCAGGCCGGAGTTCTTCACGACTCTCGAGGGCGCCCGGTCGATCGCCTCCGACGAGGAATACATGGCAGCGATGCACCAGTTGCAGGAATGGGCCATGGAAGAACAGC
>CAYWGY010000033.1:0-6891 GCA_964458055.1 uncultured Acidimicrobiaceae bacterium
CGGAGCCGTCCTGTGCGAACAGGAAATGTCCGACATGGCCCGCGGCATGATCTCCTGGGGTTCCCTCAGCGTCGGCGCCGACACCCTCTCGCCGGTCAGTAACTCCTATGACGGTGAGTTCCCATTCACCGGGACCATCGAATCGGTGGTCTTCGACCTCAGCCCCCGAGGGTAGGTGCGGAAAGAGCAAATGGGACCGGGTCGCGAAAAAAAGAGACGCTGAGGTGTTGTTCCTGTCACAGGCCCGGACCCACAATGGTTGGAGTCGAACACCTCCCGGTCCGCTCCGGCGTCACCCGGACCGCACAGGAACCACTGTGAAGCGAGGTCACATACCCAGAACGCGTCCCCTGCCGGGACCGGCAGACCGCGTTCCGACCTACTGGCGGTGGCGGCGGGGGTGGGCCCGATGCGAAGGAAGTCGGCCCCCTTTTTCGCGGGATAGCGTTAGTTTTCGCGACTTGCAAGGTTGCCGGCTCACCCTCCCACCGGTGCCGTGAGCCCACACCCAAAGAACACGGCCCTGGTGGCCGGAGTCGGGATGACCCCCTTCGTCGGGTTCCGTGACGACGCCGGCGTGCGCGACATGGTGGCCGAGGCCGGAAGGTCGGCTCTCCTCGACGCCGGGATCAGGTCCGCATCGGCCGTCGACCTGGGCGTGGCCGCCTACGAGAGCGATCACTTCAACCGCCAACTCAGTCTCGGGCAGGTCCTCGGGGAGACCCTGGGCCTGGTGGGAAAACCCGTCATCCGCGTGGAGGGAGGCGGCGCCACCGGAGCGCTGGCCATCCGCACCGCCCTAATGGCGCTGCGATGCGGCGAGGCCCGATCGGTGCTGGTGTTCGGCGGGGAGACCAACGGCAAATCGGTCGATCGCGCCACCGCCGTCGAGATACTGGCCATGTCCGCCGACTTCGAGTGGGAGACGCCGGTGTTCGGAACCTTCGCCGCTCCCTACGCGTTGATGATCACCGAGCACATGAGCCGCTACGGCACCACCGCCGAACAGTTCGCGCACATCGCGGTCAAGAACAGACGGATGGCGCTTGACAATCGGATGGCGCACAAGGGCATGTCGATCACGGTGGAGGACGTGCGCTCCTCCGCGCCCCTGGCGGATCCCTACCGGCTCTTCGACGCCAGCCTCCTCAGCGACGGCGCCGCCGCGGTGCTCCTGGCCACCGAAGACTGGACCCGAGACAACTCGCCCACCTTCTCCGACCGCCCGCCGGTGGCCATCCTGGGAAGCGGGTCGGCCACCGACCATCCCCGCCTGTCTGACCGCTCAGAGGAGATGTTCCCCCACTTTGCCGCCAAGCGCAAGGCCTCCGCACAGGCATACCGGGAAGCCGGCATCGAGGATCCTCCCGGCCGGATCGACCTGGCCGAGGTCTACGACTCCTTCAGCGGCGCGGAACTGCAGGCCTACGAGGACCTGGGACTGTGCCCGGTCGGCCGGGGAGGACCGGCCGCCGCCGAGGGGCGGTTCGACCAGGGCGGCCAGGTGGTGGTCAACCCCTCGGGGGGCCTCCTGGGACGAGGTTCGGCGGTGGGCGCCACCGGGATAGCCCAGGCGGTGGAGGTCGTGTCGCAACTCCGCGGAGAGGTGAACGGTCCCCGCCAGGTGCCCGGCGCCCGCATCGGGATCACCGACACCCACGCGGGAGTGGGGTCGCTGTGCGTGGTGAACGTGTTCGGGAGACCCGCCTGATGCGCATCACGGGAGTGGACCGCCAGGTGGGCACAGACGGCATGCCCGTCTACATTCTCGGTGTGGAGATGGCCCAGCGCTACCGCCACGCGGTGGGGTCATCCAACCCCTTCTACCTGGGATTGGAACTAAGAGTCCTGCGCGCCACCCGTTGTCGGAAATGCGGAGCGTCCTGGTTTCCTCCCAGGCGCTTCTGCGATGCCGACCTGGCCGAGACCCTTTGGTATGATCTCCCCGGGACCGGAACGGTGACAGCGGCGACCCGGGTGCACAGCGCTCCACCGTTCGGCGGGATCGAACCGCCCTACGTTCTGGCCTCCATCCGCCTCGACGGGGTGGAGGGAGGCATCACCCACAGAGTGCTCGGTTCCCGAACGCCCGAGAAAGGTACGGTGGCGACCGTGACATTCATAGACGACGCTGCGGCACATCCCCTGTTGGCATTCGCATTCACAGTCAAAGGAGACACACCATGAGCCGCCCGGTCGGAATCGAGATCTTCTACTGGCTGGACAGCTGGTACGACGACCAGTCGTCGGTGTTCCACAAAGCGGCCGAGGCGGGCTTCGACGGCGTGGAGATGTCATTCGTGGCCGGGACGGACGTGGGCGTCGACCGCATCGCCCGCACCGCCTCCTCGCTGGACCTGGGAGTGCTGTGCAGCACCGGGCTCACACCGCTCATGGACGTCTCCAGTCCCGACGCCGACGTGCGATCCTCGGGGATATACCACCTCAAGTGGTGTCTAGACCAGGCGGCCGCGCTGGGAAGCCCCATCCTGGGAGGAGTCACCTACGCACCATGGATGGGTTTCCCCGAAGGCGACCTGCGCGGTCACCGCGAACGTTCGGCCGAGTCGCTGCACGCGGTGGCCGAGCACGCCGCCGATGTCGGAGTCGACCTGTGCCTGGAGGTCCTCAACCGCTTCGAGACCTACATGTTCAACACCGTGGCCGACTGCCTGTCCTTCATCGAGATGGTCGGCCATGACGCAGTCAAAGTGGAACTGGACACCTTCCACATGAACATGGAGGAAGACGACCTGGCCGAAGCGGTCCGCCTGGCCGCAGGCAGGATCGGCCACGTCCAGGTGGCGGCCAACAACCGCCGCGCTCCCCAGTACGGCCACATCGACTGGGCGTCCTTCCGCCAGGCTCTCGACGACGCCGGTTACGACGGATGGGTGGTGTTCGAGACCTTCCCCAACTCGGAGGCACAGACCGGCCGCGACACCTACGCCTGGAGGAACCTCTACGACGACCTGGACGCGGACGCAGCCGGCGCCGCCACATTCATACGCCAGCACCTGGCATGAGCGTCCGCAGCCGGCTGTTCCTCAACGACCCGTCCGACGCGGTGTCAGAGATGCTGGAAGGCTACGCCGCCGCTCATAAGGACATAATCCGGCTCTCCGACGGGATGGTGGTACGTGCTCACCCCAAGCCGGAGGGGCACGTCGGGGTGGTGATCGGCAACGGATCGGGGCACGAACCGGCCATGATCGGCTGGGTCGGAGAGGGACTCTTCGACGTCAACGTGCCGGGACCGATCTTCTCCTCGCCCGGTCCGGGCGGAATCGTCGACGGCATCAAGGCCGCCGACCGAGGCGGAGGGGTGTTGCTGTTGGTATCGAGCCACGCCGGAGACATCATGAACGCCGAACTGGCCATCGACGAGGCCGAGGACGAGGGAATCGACGACGTCGAGATGGTGATCCTCTACGACGACATCGCATCGGCGCCACCCGAACAGATCAACGAGCGCCGGGGCGGAGCAGGCCTGTTCTTCGTCTGGAAGACCGTCGGCGCCATCGCCGAACGGGGCGCGTCACTGAAAGAGTGCGCCAGGATCGCCCGAAAGACCCGCGATCGCACCCGTTCGCTATCGGCCGCCATGGGCACCGTGGCTCATCCGGTCAGCGGCCAACCCCTGGGAGACCCAAACGACACCTCGGTGGCGGTGGGACTGGGAGTCCACGGCGAGGCGGGAACCCGCCTGGCCGAAGACGTACAAGCCGATCAGATCTCGGAGCTGATGATCGGACAACTGGTGGAAGACGCCGGACTGGATGAAGGAGCCCAAGTCGGCCTCCTGCTCAACAACGGCGGATCGCTCACGCTGATGGAACTCTCGGTCCTCTACCGCGGAGCGCGGGCTGAACTGGAACGCCGGAGCATCGAGGTCGCCCGGTCCTGGGTCGGCCCGTACGCCACCACGCTCGACATGGCGGGATTCGCCTTCGCCATCTGCCACCTGGACGACGAGTTGACCGACCTCTACGACGCTCCCGCCCGCGGTGGCGCCTTCACCATGCCGGGGAGCAGTTGATCTCAGGAGACTCCAGAGGTGGATCTCGGATACCGACAACGCAAAAGGGGAAGGTCAGCCCTGATGAGATCCACCACAGAGACCACAGAGACCATGGAGGACCGCGGTAGCCAATCTCATGCCGGCCCATCCTCAAATCGGGCCATCCGGGTGGCCACTTCGGCCACAGGCGGTGTACAGTCGAGTTCAGAAGTTGACCCACGGTCAGCTTCGCCCATCGAGAATGGGGCCACGCCGGCGGGCTGTTAACGCTGGTATGGGTGGCTTCGGACTCACGCTACTGAAATCTCGGTGTTATGGCCTCTGGCCAAAGTGCTTCCTTTACCACGACCCGGCCAGTCGCACATGACTGAAACACTGCCCCCCTTGGACCGGAACGGCAACGGCTGTGGGCTCTGGCGGGTGGATTCTGACCCTCCCTGGGACTGACATCAACCGGCCCACCATAAAGGCAAGCTGGGTTAACGGCCTCATCCCCAAGGACCAGGAGGCGGAAGCCGCCGGGTGACGCCGTTTGATCCTTGGCATCTGACGCCGGCCGCGTCTCCGTCCACGGCGAGCCAGAGACCGGCCCACTACCCTCAGTCGCTGTGCTTGACGTGACATTGGCCGCAGAGATGATGAAGACTGCCACCCGGCGGGTGAGCCAACATCGGGACGAATTGTCCCGCCTGGACGCGGTGGCGGGCGACGGAGATCACGGCGTGAACATGGCCACCGCTCTGACCGAGGCCACCAAGCGCATCGACGAATCCGCGGAGACCCCCGCACAAGTGTTCAGGACCACCGGCCGGGCCTTCCACGACACCGTGGGCGGCGCCGCGGGAGCGCTGTTCGGAGCCTTCTTCGCAGCCATTGGAGGGCAACTCAACAGAGCGGACATCCCCGCCACCGCAGCCGACCTGGTGACCGGCCTGGAGAAGGGCCTGGCCAGGGTGATGAGGATCGGAAGGGTGAAACCGGGCGAGAAGACCATGGTGGACGCTCTGGCGCCCGCGGTGGAGGGCGCTCGCACAGCATTGGACGACGCAGCGTCTCTTCCGGAGGTGCTGTCCGAAGCCGCCCACACAGCGCGGCAGGGTTTCCTGTCGACAGCCGCCATGCGACCCACCGCCGGGAGAGCTCGCTACGCGGCCGAAAACAGCATTGGGACGCCGGACCCGGGCGCCTGTACCGTGGCCCTTATATTCGAGGCCTGGGCCGAGACAACTCAGAGGGGAACCGACCGGTGAGAAGTGACCGACGACTGAAGATCGGATACGTGGGAGTGGCCTTCGGCAGCTACTACGCCGACGAGCACGACCAGTACGGCCGGGCAATCAGAGGCCTCCAGAGCCTGGCAACAGAGTTGGACTTCGACCTGGTGGCCATCGACAGCGGCGTGCCCGACATGGAGACCGCGCTAGGTGTGGCGGCTCGCCTCCGAGCCGAGCGAGTCGACTTCCTCCTTCTGCAGACCGCCGCCTGCGCGTCGGGAGAACTGCTGGAACCGCTGGCCGAGGCGGCGCCGCGCCTTGGCATCTGGGCGACTCCCGAGCCGGTGCTCCAAGGGTCCATCCAACTTCACTCGCTGGTCTCCGCCAACCACTACGCCTCCATAATCCGCCGGCACCTCTCCGACCGCAACATTTCATACAAGTGGTTCTACGGACACATCGACCAACCCGACACCGACCGGCGCCTGAGAGTCACAATCCGCGCGCTCCAGGGAATCAAGACCATGGCATCGGCGCGGATCGGATGGATCGGCGGCATCTCTCCAGGCTTTTACAACATGAACTTCGACGAGGACGCGCTGGCGGAGCGCTTCGGCGTCGCCATCGGGACCCACTCCATCAAAGAAGTGGTGGAACGGGCCCGCTCCATCGAGGCGGACACCGCAGCCTCGATGGTCCGCACGGCCACCGACCTGGCCACCGAGGTCACCGCGGAGTCTCTGGGCATGGACCGGAACGCCCGGGTCTACCTGGCGCTCGGCCAACTGATCCAACAGGAGGGATACGACGCTCTGGCGGTGCAGTGCTGGCCGACCTTCCAGGAGGAATACCACATGGCGCCGTGCATGTCCTACAGCCTCCTCGGCTCAGAGGACGGCTTCGCGGTCTCCTGCGAGGGAGACGTTCCGGGTGCGGTCACCATGCTGCTCATGAACTCGATGTCGCCGACCTTCGGTTCCTCCACCCTGTTGGACCTCACCGCGCTCGACCCCGAATCGGATGCGGCGCTGTTCTGGCACTGCGGAGTGACGCCCAGACACTTCGGCGGCGACAACGGCATCCGATGGGTCGACCACGTCACCCTGGGAAGAAAGTCCGACGTGAGCTACGGCGTGTCGGGAGACCTCCGGTTCGCTCCCCAGGAGACCACCATCGCCTACGCCGGCGACGACTTCACCGAGATGTTCATCGCCACCGCCGACGTGATCGAGACCAAAAACGCCGGCTTCGAGGGCACCCGGGGATGGTTCTCGAACTTCCGGCTCAACGGCGAACCGATAGAACTTGCGGACCTGGTGAACACCGCGGTTGTGCAGGGACACGAACACCACTTCGCGGTGGCCCAGGGAGATCTCTCCTCGGAGTTGGCGGAAGTGGCCGCGTGGCTCGGGATGCGGACCACCCGTGCGGTGCCGATCAAGGACTACCTGCAAATAGACGGGCTGAACGCCTGAACTCCCTAATAGGAAATGCGACACGCTGTGGCTCCGGAGACCAGATCGGGGCACTCTCGGATCAGTCAAGACTCAATGCTATTGTCCATCCCTGTGCCAGAGCTAGGGAGACACCCATATGCCCGCAGACAATAAGGACCAGGACCGAGAGATCGTGCTCCGGGGCATAATCCGGAGGCTG
>CAYWGY010000033.1:6991-11919 GCA_964458055.1 uncultured Acidimicrobiaceae bacterium
AGACAATAAGGACCAGGACCGAGAGATCGTGCTCCGGGGCATAATCCGGAGGCTGCCCGTACCATGGCCTCCTCTCGACGAGGTGTGGCCGGAGAGCCTGAGTCTCAGGCGCGACGACCTCTATGAGGAGACGGTTTGCGAACCGATCCGCCCCTGACCCATCCCTAACGCTCCATGAAACCACTCACCTCGCCGCTCCGATCGGCCCGGCTCGAAAACGTAGCCACCCACACCGGCCACTTCGCGGTGCTGGCAATCGACCATGTCGGGTCCTTCGCGGCCACCGTGCGGCCTGACGATCCAGACTCGATGAGCACCGAGGATATCTGGGCGGCCAAACTGCCGCTGATCGACGGACTGGGATCCCACGCCAGCGCCATGCTGATCGACCCGGGCTTTCTCCAAGGTTCCGGTTTCGAGCGCAATGAACCCTTGTCCGGGACCGGCCTGATCCTGGGCATCGAGGACGGCGACTACTCAGACGTGCTCACCGCTCCCCGGTTCCTGCCGGGATGGAGCGTGGAGAGAGCCGCCCAACTGGGAGTGGACGCGGTCAAGATCTCGATGTTCTACGACCCCGGCGGCGACACGTCTGCTGCGGAGAACTTCGTCACCGAAGTGGTCGACCAGTGCCGCCAACAGCAGATGCCGCTCTTCGCCGAGCCGCTGGCGCTCTATGACCACCCGCACGAGCGAAAAGATGCGGTGCTGGAAGGGGTGAGGATCTTCGGACCACTCGGCGCCGATGTCCTGAAACTGCAGTTCCCCGAGTTTCCCGACCAAAACCCCTCTCCCGACTCCTGGGCGCAGGCCTGCCGCCAGATCGATGAACTCTCCCCCGTCCCCTGGGCGATCCTGTCAGAGGGCGGCGATTACCGCCTGTTCCGCCAACAACTGCAGGTGGCCTGCCGAGCAGGCGCGTCGGGTTTCCTGGGAGGCCGGGCGGTGTGGCGAGAAGCGGCCACCGGAGAGGAAAGCTCCGAAGACGCCGCCGCACGGCTCGATGAGTTGAATTCAATCGCCGTCGCCGAGGGTGTAGATTGGAGAAGTCGCCAGTGATCGAGAAAGGTGCGGTATGACCGTTTTTCCAAATGTGAGCGAGGCCCGCCGCCGGGAGATGTTCGCCGACATCGACGGACCCACCCGGGTCCTGATCGACACCGACACCGACAACGAGATCGACGACCAGTTCGCCATGGCATGGGCGTTCCTCTCTCCCGAGAGGATCGAGGTGGAGGCGGTGGTGGCGGAGCCCTTCGGTCACCTCCACTACCGCGAGCGGGTGGTGGAGGCCGCCAACGACCTGCGGGCAGGCCGCGAGCCCGACGCGGACAACCTGATGGGCTACTGGGCTCGCCACCTGGTCAGCCAGGGCATCGACCCCGAAACCATGGACATGTGGGGCCCCGCCGAGGGAATGGAAAGCTCCTATCAGGAGATCAAGACCGTGCTCGCAAAGCTGGGCATCCCCTCTGACGGCCTGGCGTTCCGCGGCGCGCCTCGATACATGTCGGCGCCCGACGTCCCCGTGGAAAGCGAAGGCGCCCACAAGATCATCGAACTGGCCCTGGCAGACGATGAGAGACCGCTGCACGTGGTGGCGATCGGATGCGTCACCAACGTCTCATCGGCTCTGGTGATGGCGCCCGAGATCGCCACCAAGATGGTGGTCAGCTGGACGTCTGGCTATCCCACCTGGACCGATTTTTCCAACCACACCTCGCTCAACCTGGTCCAAGACCCCCACGCCTCACGCCTTCTGTACGACTCCGGGGTTCCCCTGGTGTACCTGCCGGGCTTTTACATCGGCGCCCAGTTGGTGATCTCCCTTCCCGAGATGGAGGCCTATTTCAAAGGCAAGGGCGAGATCGGCGACTATCTCTACTACCTGTACAACAACAACCCGATCCGCATCGACCGCGGAGTCGGGATGTTCCCCGGCCAGTCCTGGATCGTCTGGGACCTCATCAACATCGGCTGGCTGATCAACCGCCACTGGGTTCCCACCCGCGAGGTGCCCACACCTCTCCTCGACGACGACCTCAGATGGCAGCGCCGGGAGAGCGCGCCGACAATGCTGGAGGCCATCGACATCAACCGCGACGCCATCTATCACGACCTCATAACCAAGCTCGACCGACAGGACGAGATCCTCACAGCCTACCGAAGCGAAACCGCCGGTTGAGGAGGAGACGGGACCACCGATGAAAGCCGCGGTACTGCACCCCGAGGGGGGCCTGGAGATCGAGGACCGCCCGGTCCCCGAACCGGGACCCGACGAGGTGCTGGTCTCCCCCCGGCTGGTGGGCATCTGCGGCTCCGATCTGCACTACTACAAGGAGGGCCGGATCGGCGACTGGCGTGTGCTTGAGCCTCATGTGCTCGGCCACGAGTTCTCCGCGGTGGTGGAAAAGGTCGGACCCGACACCGAGACGCTTCCGGTCGGAACGCCGGTGGCGGTGGAACCGATCGTCCCCTGCAGAGAATGCGACACCTGCGCACAGGGTCTCTACAACCTGTGCGCCTCGTTCGGGTTCACCGGCTCGCCCCACACCGACGGAGCGCTCCAGGAGTCGGTGGTGGTCCCCGCGCGGGGACTGCACCGCCTGCCAGACGGCATGGCATTCGAGATGGGCGCACTGGTGGAGCCCACTTCCATCGCGGTCCACGCGGTCCGCCGGAGCGAACTGCAACCGGGCGAGACGGTGACCATCATCGGCGCCGGTCCGATCGGCCTGCTGATCCTCTCGGTGTGCCGGGCCTACGGCGCCGGAGCGGTCTACGTCACCGACATCGACCAGGGGCGCCTGCAGATCGCCGAGGCACTGGGCGCCACCGCCACGGTCGACGTCAGAGGCCTACAGCCCGACGAGATCCGCCGACACACCGACCCGGCGGGCGCCGACATAACCTTCGAGGCCGTGGGAAGCCCGACAACCTTGGAGACTGCCATGCACCTGGTCCGCCCGAGCGGGCGCGTTGTGGCCGTGGGCGTCAACATCGCAGAGCACATCCCATTCAACCTGATGCTCGCCCAATCCCGAGAAGCCACCGTGATCCCCATCTACCTGGGACGAGACGCCTTCGGAGAGGCGATCGAACTCCTGGCTTCGGGACAGATCGACGGTGAGCGTATAGTGAGTCACCGGTTTGCCTTGGAGAAGGCGGCAGAAGCCATGGACACCGCCCTCGGTGGCGGCGACGCGGTAAAAGTGATGATCGAAGTGAACGGATGACCGGGTAGTGAACAGATGAACAGACTGCGACTGTCCGAAAAGGGCGCCCGGCGCCTCAGCATCTCCCTTCTGCTCGCCCCGGCTCTGGCGGTGATCGTCCTCCTCTTCCTGGGAGGACTGGCCTCCGGCTTCCTGCGAAGCCTCAACTACTTCCCTCTCATCGGGCTGAACGACTTCAACTTCGACGCCTACCGGGTGATCTTCACCGACAACGGGTTCATCCAGAGCCTCCTTCTAACCTTCCACATCGCCTTCACCTCCACTCTCATCGCCAGCATCCTGGCGGTGGCCTCCGCACTCCTCCTCCGCCCGGCCTTCCGCGGAAAGCGCATCGTCCACTTCTTCTTCTCCCTCAACCTCACCATCCCGCACCTCGTGGGCGCCATCGGAGTGCTCTACCTCTTCCAAAACAGCGGACTGGTCTCCCGCATCCTCACCGGCATGGACATCATCTCCAAGCCCGCCGACTTTCCGGCCATGGTGTTCGATCCGTGGGCGATCGGGATCATCATCCAGTACGTGTGGAAGGAGATCCCGTTCATCGGCGTGATCGTCCTCGCCATCCTGTTGTCGGTCGGTGAGGACTACGAATCGGTGGCGCGGTCTCTGGGCGCCAACCGATGGCAGGCCTTCCGCCAGGTCACCCTCCCGCTCATCATGCCCGGGGTGGTCTCGGCGTCGGTGATCGTGTTCGCCTTCACCTTCGGCGCCTTCGAGATCCCCTACCTCCTGGGACGAACCTTCCCCGCGGCGCTCCCGGTGCTGGCCTATCAGAGCTACACCGACGTCGACCTGGCGGCGCGTCCCCAGGCGATGGCCATGGCGATGGTGATCGCCTTCACGCTTCTGATCATGGCCTACATGAAGCTCTCGCGGGTCTACATCAGAGATTGACAGTGGGACTCACACCATGACCACCGCGCCCGCAGCGATGCCGCACTTCAACGCCCGCTCGGTAGGGCGGGTAACCCTCCGCTGGGTGGGCATCACCGGACTCCTCGCCTTCCTGGTGGCGCCCATGGTGCCACTCTTCATCTGGTCGATCAGCTTCCGGTGGTTCTATCCCGACATCCTCCCCAGCGAGTACTCGGCACGCGCCTGGGAACAGGTGATATCGCCAACCAACAACGTGATCGGCGCCGCCTGGCAGACCACCCTGATCGCACTCTTGGTGACCGTCCTCTCAGTGCTGTTCGGAGTCCCCGCCGGCCGCGCTCTGGGCCTGTACAACTTCCCCGGAAAGCGGATAGTCGAGATCATGATCCTCGCACCCATCATCGTCCCGGGACTGGCGGTGGTGCTCGGCATCGACACCATGTTCATCCGCTACGGACTCTCGGGAAACATCATCGGAGTCTCCCTCGTCCACCTGGTGCCCACCCTCCCCTACATGACGCTGGTGATGTCGGGGGTGTACGCCAACTACGACGTCGATTATGAACTGCAGGCGCGTTCGCTCGGCGCGGGACGCTGGGCCACCCAGCGCTACGTCACCCTCCCGGCCGTCTTCCCCGGGGTGGTCGTGGGCGCGCTGTTCACCTTCCTGATATCGTGGAGCCAGTACGTCCTGACCCTGCTGATCGGTGACGGACAGGTTGAGACCCTCCCCATCCTGTTGTTCAATTTCGCCCGCTCCGAACCCGCCATCGCCGGCGCGCTGAGCGTGGTCTTCATCCTGCCGGGCATACTGGT
>CAYWGY010000033.1:11929-16290 GCA_964458055.1 uncultured Acidimicrobiaceae bacterium
GCAGTAGGAGGTATCGGCAACATATGACCCAAGTGACACTCACCGGACTGACCAAGATCTTCGACCAAAAGAACCCTCCCGCGGTGGACCAACTGGACCTGGAGATCGAATCTGGAAAGCTCACCGCCCTCCTGGGACCCTCGGGATGCGGCAAAACCACCACCATGAAGATGATCGCCGGCCTCCTGCGGCCCACGTCGGGAGACATCTCATTCGACGGCGACTCGATCCTCAGCATCAAGCCCGAGGAACGAGGCGCGGTGATGGTGTTCCAAAACTACCTGCTGTTCCCCTACATGACCATCGCCGACAACATCGGCTTCGGCCTGAAGATGCGAAAGGTCAGCAAAAAAGAGATCCGCTCGCGGGTCCAAGACATGCTGGATTTGGTGCAACTCCCCGGCTTCGAGGAGCGAAAGCCCAACCAACTGTCGGGCGGACAGCAACAGCGCATCGCCCTGGCGCGGGCGCTGATCGTTGAGCCCAACGTGCTTCTCTTGGACGAACCCCTCTCCAACCTCGACGCACACCTCCGCGACGAGATGAGGGTGTTGATCAGAAGAATCCAGACCGAGATGGGAATCACCACCGTCTTCGTTACCCACGACCAGGAAGAAGCCGTGGTGCTGGCCGACAAGGTGGCGCTGTTATTCGACGGGCGCCTCCAACAGTTCGACGGTCCGGACTCCTTCTACGAGACGCCCCGCACGGCCGAGATCGCCACCTTCTTCGGCGGGACCAATTTCATTGCCGGCGAATACCGAAACGGCGTGATAACCACCGAAATCGGCGCCTTCACCGCACCGCATTCGGCAGTGGGAGACGGCCCGGCGGTGCTCAGCATCCGCCCCGAAGCGGTAGAACTGGGCGTGGGAGGCGACAACAGCGTCTCGGGAACTGTCCTCTCCCACGTCTACGCGGGACGCTACGCGCGCTTCCAGGTGAAGATCGGCGACATCGAGATCGAAGCGATCACCGAACCCGGACAGGTCAAGCTGTTCGCCGACGGCGACACGGTTCCGGTGAACTTCGACGCCGACAAGATCTGGATTCTGGGCACCGATTCCGCAGGAGAACCAGCCGACTCGATGACAACCCGGTAGGCAGCGGTTGACCCGCTCTGGTCGATCGGACCACTCGGGCGCCATGACCGGATCCGATGTCCGATGGGGCCTGATAGTGGCAGGGTGGTCGGTCTATGCCATCTACTACCTGGGCAGGGTCAACTTCTCGGTGGCGGTCCCGGGACTCGAGAACGAACACGGCCTGGACCACACCCGCATCGGCACCCTCGCGGCCGGCTTCTTTTGGATCTACTCTCTTTCCGCGGTTCCGATCGGGCGCCTGGCCGACCGGATAGGAGCGCGCCTGCTGGTGGGCGTAGGCCTGGTGGGAAGCGGGCTGATGAACGTCCTGTTCATCCTCTTTGTCGAGAACTTCGCGCTGTCGCTGGTCTTCTGGTCGGCCAACGGGATCTTCCAGGCCATGGGATGGACACCCCTGATCGGCGCCGTAGGCCGATGGGCATCCGGCAAAGGCGCCGCTCGGGTGATCGCCTCGTTCGGCTCCTGTTTCGTTGCCGGGACGGCTCTCACCTTCGCATTGGGAGGACTCATCGTGGAACGAGCAGGGGTGGCGACTGTGTTCATCGCCGCCGCGGCAGTCCTGACACCGGTAGGAATCGCCTGGTGGATCGGGGTTCGCGATCCGATCGAGCCTGTGTCAGGAACGCACCGCCGAACCGGTTCAATAGTCCGAGCACTGGGCCTTCTTCCTCCGGCGGCAGCCATCGGAGTCGCCTATGTCGCGCTGGTCGTTTGGACGCCGACGTACTTCGTCGAAGTTCACAACGAGGCGGTAGGACGGTCAGGACTACTATCCGCCGCCATGCCAGCCATCGCCATCGGAGCCACGATCGCGCTGGGACGCTGGTTTCGATCCGCCGGTCCGGGTCTTGCATTGCGAGGCGGCCTGGTGCTTGGAGCCACCGCCGTGGCTCTGGCAGTGGTCAGCCAGGCTTCCGAGCTGCTGGCAGGATTCGCCGCCGTAGCCGTCGCCACCGCACTGGTCGGCGCATCATCCTCCATCGTGCTGGGCCTGTTCCCCAGGATGACCTCTCCCACGGGGGTGGCAATGGTCAGTGGTATATATGCGCTGGCCTTCAACCTGGGGGGTGGAGCAGGTTCACCGGTGGTGGGAAGACTCGCCGACCAGGACGCCTGGGATGGGGTTTTTCTGTTCCTGGCCGGATCGGTCCTCATGGGAACAGTCTGGACCGTCGGCTGGTACATGTGGACAAGATACCGTTTCCACGGAGGAAGGATCGCCTCGTGACCAATCGCCCATCCAAACACAGAGCGATCATGGACCTCGGCCGCCAAGAGTGGCTGGACGCTCTGGGGATAGACCAGGGCGAAGTCCCGCAGGCCGTCATCATGGAAGGCTCCTGGTGGCGAGCCCAACGCACAGAGTGGCGCCTGAGTTACCTGGACGACGTGCGGGAACTCGCCTTTCCCGACATGTTCTACGGCTTCTGGCAGGGATCGCCGGTTGTGTATTCCTGCGTGTATGGAGCGCCTAGGGCTGTTGAGTTGGCGCACCTATTCGGAGTGCTCGGGACCCCCCGGATGGTGATGATCGGCACTTGTGGCGCCTTGGACCCCAGCCTGGCCACCGGCGATGTCGTCGTACCATCACAGGCTGTGGCTCGGGAAGGGGTTGCCCACCTATATGAGACAGTGGCAAAAGACACCGGCGTTGTCCACTCCGACCAGGACCTCACCGCACTGGGACGGATCGCCCTAGAAAGCAAAGGAGTCAGAACGGCGGACTCCCTGCACCTGACCTGGAGTTCCATCTTCGCCCAGAGCGGAGCCATGGTCGAGGAGTGGCGGGAAGCAGGATACGGATCCGTCGACATGGAAGCCGCCACTCTCTTCGCTGTAGCCAAACACTTCGGATTCGCGACCACCGCCCTGCTGGTGGTATGGGATCAACTCACCGCCGACCGAAGCTTTCTAGATCCCCTAACTCCTGAGGAGCAAACCCGCTTGGACGCTGGCAACACCACCGTCTTCAAGACAGCATTGGAGATAGCGGTACCTGTCTGAGCCTCTTCCCATCTCTGCCTTTGAGAGGTTGCTAAGAGTGCCCTTCCCCAACACCATCTTCCCCTACGGCTTAACGACGCGGCGGGAAGATGCCCGCGTTCTTTAATCCCTTGGTGACCTCTGTCGCTGGGCGCGCCTCTGCCTATTGACAGCCTGGTACTGCCTCACCACACCGGTGACGTTCAACCTGTACCGGGCCATCACTTCACTAACGCCGTATTTCCTAGCGATGTCCTTCGCTTTAGACCCTCTCCGGACTTCTGCCAAGAGCAACGCTCTCGGCAGAAGGAGGCATCCAGACAACCAGCCTGCCTCTTCCTCCTGAGTTGGGTCACAAGACAGGAAGGTCACATCGCCAAGCCGCTCAACACGGCTCACATTGTGGTCGAGGAGAATGTGCGCTAGTTCGTGGGCGATGTCGCTCCTCTGGCGCGACTTTGCCGAGAGAGGGTTGTAAACGATGACCACGCGAACAGGCGAAAGCCGGAGGGTGCATGCAGAGAAGGAGTTGGGTTGAATGTCTTCGAGTTCGCTGAACCGTTCTCGAGGGATCAACTCGTCTCCTGCTCGGACATCAATACCTAGCATGTTGGCAAGATCCTCGGGATGAACAGACTGAGCTGCGTTCATCCCTAACTCGGTTCGCACATCCCTTGCGATTCTCTCCGCTTCGGACTTAAATCCCCTGCGCAGAGCCACGGTCTGCCTCCTCCATGAGGGCTTGATTCAGGTCGTTCAGCAGGGCCCCCAAAGCACGAGCCGCTTCAGGACGGAACGTCTTCGCAGCCCGCAGGTGTACAGCAGCGACCTCCCGGGGGCGCGACAGAGCTTGGTAGAGGTCGCCGACAATGTCTGCGATACGTTCCGCGGCTGCGGGAGGGAGGTTGCGGTCTGCCCGCAGGTGCTCAGCGATGACCTCGGGCGTACTTGTCGCCTTCGCCTGGATCTCAAAGAACTGGTTGATGTCGGCACCGCACCACTCGATGAGGCGCTTGAACTTAGGAAGGTCGGGTACGTGTCCCTTCTCGACCCGGGCCAGAGTATTGAAAGGGATTCCTAGGGCAAGGGCGGCTTCTCGGAGGCTCATCCCTCTCCGGCTTCGCTCGGCTCGGACGAGGCGGCCCAGGTCACTGAGTTCGAGCTTACCTGGTTTATCCATTTTGCCTCCTGTGCGTATTCTGGTACACTGTACCGCTAAAGCTGACAAGATGTCGGCCAGTACCCCAAATGGTACTTTGGGCGTCCTACGGG
>CAYWGY010000034.1:0-15660 GCA_964458055.1 uncultured Acidimicrobiaceae bacterium
CCCTCTCAGTCTCAGCTATGAGTGGAGGTCTCCAGACCGCCGCGTCGATGTACTGCAGCAGGAGGTGCTGACCCTGGCCGAGGAGGGTAGCCGGGGGGAGTTGAGTCGTAAGGAGACCCTTCACGCCCAGTGGGTCCGCGCCCGGATGGCGGTCGGCAAACGGCCCCCGGCCCCTTCGGAAGTCACCTGGGCGCAGGCAGTTCCGGGGTTGACCGAATCCTGGTTCTGTTGCGCCGAGCCCACGGAGATTCAGATGGCGGGTGTCTCCAATTGAAGCGGGGCTATCGGTACGAGATACACCTCTTCTCGAACGGGCAGGCGCTGCACCACTCGCCTTCGCTATAGGTGGGGGAGGTGGCGTCGAGCGGGTCCCAGCGAGCGGCAGCGCCGGCCAGTTTCACCAGTGGTTCGGCCAATTCCTCGATGTTGCGGCGATGCCAGGTCTTCCGATCACAAATGGGTTTTTCTCTGCCGGCGGAGAGCCGATGGATGTGGGTGGCGACCTTGGGTGCGTTCAATCGGAGAAGGGCGCCAAGAGCGTAAAGCTCCTCCTCATGAGGTTGGGCTCCGTGAGAGCGCCCCGTCTTGTGGTCGATCACTGCGGGGGTTCCATCCGGCTCTCGTCCCGCGGCGTCTGCCAGTCCGTACACCACCACCGACAGGCTGGTCCTGTCCATATCAGCGTCGGCATTGAAGCGGGCTGTGAATCCCAGCGGGAACTCGGTGCGGCCTATGACCAACCCGGCGGTGCAAGGGAGGCTGAGGTGCTGACGGTAGAGGGCTTCCATCTCCTGGTCATCGTTGAAGTGGGACCCGGGGTCCTTGGTCAGTAGGGCTTTGGCCATGCCTCTGTGGAATCTGATTCCCACGGCAAGGTCCGGAGAGCGGTCGCCGGATTGGTGATCGAGGTCGGGCGGGATGGCGAACCACGCTGCCCAGGCTGCCCGTCTTTCGCAAAAGGCCATCTCCGCCAGTCTCGATTTCGAGATCATGATCCGGTAATGGGAAGGAAGACGGGGCGTTTGGAGAGGCTTCACCGTATCGGCCGAAGGGCTGATTCGGGGGAAGGCGTCGCACAGGTCCGGCACTCTGCATGTGGAGCAGTGGAGGCCTTCCACGATCCGGTTGGGTTTGCTGTCTGCCATCTCCCGGTAGTCGGTCTCCAGTGCAGCCAGTGTCTCCCGCGCATTCTCCGGTGGCATTTCCAGGCGGATCACCTCTCCGTCGGCGGTCCGTATTTCGTATGCCTCCATCGAGTCGGGAAAGCGCTCGTCCAACACCACCGTTGCGATCTCTTCCGGGGCGGAAATGAACTCGGCCTGATCTCTGATCCGGCCGGTTTTCAGCCGGTACATCTTCAACAAACCGTCGGGGTCCTTGTGGGTGAACTGGAAGGAGACCCGCAACTCCTGGGACCCGATGGGAACAATCAGGTGGGGCCAGTCAAGATCGATCTCGCCATCGCCGGGTGACGGCAGTAGTGCCCTGGCCCTCTTCACCTGAGCGGCGACTATTGCCCTTTGCACCGGATCGAGTTCTTCCCATGTCCGCCTGCTCCCTGTGCCGGTCAACTCGGCGGATAGAGCTTCCCAGGTGGCCTTCCACCTACGGAGGGCGGGAGCATTCGAGCTTTCGGTGAAGCTTGTCCTGGAGAGGTTGGCAAAAGCACCGGGGCAAATCCGTTTGCTCTCGGTCTGGACAAGGTCTTTGGGTGTGCTCATCGGCGCCGGCCCATGGTGATGGGTGGGAGAGTTGCCCTGGGCGGCTCTTTCCTGCCATCATTCCGGAAATGAGAGCGGTGGTGCAAAGAGTGTCCCGGGCGCGGGTCACGGTGTCCGGAGAGACGGTGGGGGAGATCGGTAAGGGTCAGCTGGCGCTTGTGGGGGTGACCCATGACGATACCGTTGCGGATGCCCGGGCGCTGGCCGCAAAGATGGCAGGGCTGCGGATCTTCGCCGATCAGGCGGGGAGGATGAATCTCTCTGTGGGGGATGTCGGTGGTGAAGTGTTGGTGGTGAGCCAGTTCACTCTCTACGGCAACGTTCGCAAGGGTCGCCGCCCCTCTTTTGTGGGGGCCGCCCGTCCCGAGCAGGCCCAACTGCTTGTGGACGAGGTGGTGACGGAACTGGAGGGCAGGGGTGTGCCGGTGGCCACCGGGAAGTTCGGAGCCATGATGGAGGTCTCCCTCTTGAACCAGGGTCCGGTCACCGTCATCATCGAGACCAGGGACGGCCGGGTGGTGTGACACTGGTGTGTTGGGAACGGCGTCCGGCTTCACTATCGGTTGCCTTCCCCAGCCAGAAAGCTCTTTCCCTCCGGGCAAAGATGGCGGAAGTCGCAGGGCCGGCACTCCGCGGAGGGAGTGGGCTTCCACTGGTGGTCGGCTATGGCCCGGGCCATGCCGCGCAAGCGTTGGCGAGCCGTGGCCAACCAGGCTTCATCCACGGACTCGCGGTTCGGGCTCTGGGTGAGCCTGCCGCCTCCCAGATAGGCGATCGTGACCGATAGATTGGAAGGCGCCGGACCGAGTTCGGGGGTCTCGGACACCGCCAGCGCATAGACCTGCATCTGGGCCAGGCGCGCCGAGTAGGGATCTTCGGTGGGAGGCGGCCCCGATTTGAAATCGACGATTTCCCAGGTGTCGGGGTCTTTCCGGTAGACCGCGTCTATACGGCCCCTCACCCAGAAGTCATCCCCGAGCCGCAAGGTGAAAGCCTTCTCCAGCCACTGGATCGGCATCTCCGAAAAACGCGACTCAAGGAACACCCTGAAGGGGTCGCGTCCGGTTGGGGTATCAGCGGGGCGGTCGTCGCCGATTAGATCCATGATCTCCGACAGGTCGTCTTCGGGTTCCAGCAGGGGCACCTTGCCCTGGTGGTGGAGTTCTATCTGGCGGTGGATGCGGGTCCCCCGGCGGGTTACGTAAGAGTATCTGCGGGGAAGGGGCTCCACTCTCGTCCAGAAGTACTTTTTGGGGCACTGGGCGTAGTTCACAAGGTCAGTGGCGGAAGTGGCGATCTGGGCCTTAGGCGCACGGGAAGAGTCGTCGGGGAGGCGGAACAGCATTCCCTGGAACTCCTCGAGGGCAGCCCGGTACTCGTCCTCGACGCCCTGGCGGCGAGCCATGCCCTCCAAGGTTTCGGGTTCTTCCATCCCCAGGCGCACACCTTCCGGCCACCCTCCTTCGGCGAAGAGGGGATCGGGCGCCGACGGCGCCTGGGTGGGCGTGGCGAAGGTGTCAGGCCGAGGGGGAACGGGATAGGCCTCGTTCAATGCCTGATCGAGGTCGGCGGGGATCTCTTTGCGGGCGGCGGTCCAGGCGGCCTTGAAGAATTCGCTCTGGTGGATCAACTCCTCTTCGGCCCGGGTGGCCGCCACGTAGGCTATGCGCCACTCTTGGGAGAGATGTGCGTCTTTGGCTTCCTCGGTTCGGCTACCGAGAAAAGCGGTGATGTCGGCGGCGCCCATTCGAGGAGTTAGGGGCGGATGGTCGGGAGGGTCGATCCGCCAGGGCCAGGGCACGGTCTCGGCTCTGCTGTAGGGATTGTCATATCCCCCCACCGCCATGGAGGGGAAGTTCAGGTGGTAGATGGCAGGGATGAACACCACCGGCCACTCGAGGCCCTTGGCTTTGTGGACGGTGAGTAGCGCAACGGCGTCCTCATCGGAGAGGCGGGCCGTGTCGACCTCTTCGGCCGGCTCCTCCGCCAGGGCATCCAGGTAATCGAGGAACCCCTCGACGGTGGATGAGCCTTCCAGGGGCATCCAGCCCCGGACAACTTCCAGGAAGCTGTAGATGTTGAGTCGGGCCGACAGGCGGGCGCTGTTGGACATCGACTCCACATCCGCCCAGGTCCGGGTCCTCTCCAGGATCTGGCGGCACGCATCTTCGGCCGAGCCTCCCTGGCAGACAGACAACAGGTGCCGGTACTCGGAGTGGAAGCGGCGGTAGGGCTCGGTTAACCGATCCGGAAGCCCGTCCCAGAAGCGCTCGTCCTCCAATCCATCGAGAAGGGCCCGAGGCTTGCCGTCCTTGCCGGAGTAGGCAAAGCGACTCAGGTGCCGGATGTCGCCCAGTCCGAGCCGGTAACGACTCCCTCCCAGCACCCGGGCGGCTGCCTCCCGGTCGTCGAAGCGGCCGATGACCTTTAGCCACGAGTGGATCTCCACCACCTCGGGGGTGGACAGGAGCCCGCCGAGGTTGCCGACATCCACGGGAATGTCATGGGCGATCAACTGCCGGTAAACGCCCATCATGTCCTTGGTTTTTCTGAACAAGACCGCCATGTCCCGCCAACTCCTCCCCTGCCGGCGCCGTTCGATCAACTGCTCGGCAATCCATACTGCTTCATCCACGAAGGTGCGATGCCAACTGGCTTCCACCTGCGACGTGGGCGCGGTTGGCAGTGCCTGGAGGTTGGGGGTGGCCGAGCGAATCTCCTGTTTCAAGCGGTTGGCAAGCTCGATGATCTCCTCACCGGAGCGGCGGTTCAAGGTGAGCGGCAGGGTCTCTGCGGGACGGCCCTTCCTGTCGGGAAAGTGCTCCGGGAAGTCTCGAAAGTTGTCCAGAGAGGCCCCCCGCCACTCGTAGAGGGTCTGGTCGGTGTCTCCCACGACAGTGAGAGGGAACCCCTCTCCGAACAGCTTCTGGAGGATCACCCGCTGGGCGGCGTTGGTGTCCTGGTATTCGTCAGCCACCACCACCCGGTAGCGAGCCCTTATCTGCTGAGCGATCTGTGGCTCCGTACTGATGATCTCGTGTGCCTGTGAGATCAGGTCTCCGTAGTCGACCACTCCCAGCCGCCGTTTGTGAGCCTGATAATGGCGGACCGCCTCCACCAGGCCGCGTCGTTTCTCGAAGGTGGCGGCCAGGCGCTGGTAGGCATTGAAGTCACCTTTGCGGCGGAATTCCGCCCTGGCGAGTTGCGGAATAGGAGATCGCATGTCCGCGGTATTCAAGAGCGCAGGATCCCGCAGATGGTCGGCCAGTGAGGAGGCGAAACGGATGATGGTCCCGGGAAGGTGGAACAGGTCGGCGTTGTCCAGCGCGGGAAGGGGAGTCTCCCTTATCACCCTTTTGACGAGTTGGCGGGTCTGTGCCGGGCCGATGATGGACAGGTCCCGCTCGATCTCGATAAGTGCCCCGAACTCGGTGACGATCTGGGAGCAGAAGCCGTGGTAGGTGTTTACCTGCACCTCTCCCGGGCGGTCTGGCAGGTCGAACCCGGAGAGTACCTCTTGAATCTTCCGGGAGAGTTCGTCGGTCGCCTTGTTGGTGAAGGTGAGTCCCAGAACCTGTTCGGCCGGTACCTTCCCCCTGGCGATCAGGTCGGCTATCCGGTAAGAGACGGTGGTGGTCTTTCCCGTACCCGCGCCCGCCGAGACCCGTAGCGGTTGGAGGGGGTAGTCCACAACCGCCTGCTGTTCTTCCGAGAGCCGGATTGCAGTGGGGGAGGTCATGTTGAGAAAGCTCCCTGGCCTTCCGGCCACGCCGGACAAAGCGATCGGACCTGGCACTGTCCGCAGGCTTGCGAAGGCTTGGCAGGCCAGGGGTCGGGATCGGAAGCCTCGGATACGATTTCCTGCGCGATCTGCTCGAGGCTACGAGTGACCTCGGCAAGGTTGGCCGGGTCGAAAGCCCGCTTCCAAGAGTTGCCCTCGGACAACGGGAACCAGAACTCGGCCATGGAGGCCCGCGGATCGGTCTGTGACAGCGCCCACAGATAGAACCCCAATTGCAGGGCCACCTTGGCTTCCTTGAGCGTGATCGGGTTATTGGAGGCTTTGTAGTCGACTATGCGAAGGCGTCCGTCACCCAGCCTGTCGATCCTGTCGATCCGACCCTTCCAGGGAACGCCGCCCAGATTCGCCTCGACTGCCTTCTCGAAGGCTATGGCCTCTCCTCTCTCGCCCCTCCATCGTTCTGCCAGTTGCGTGAGGAGTTTCTCTCCCCTCTCGGAGAAGGCCCGGTTCACCACGGGAGTGCCGAAGTCAAAGTGGGGAAGTTGCCGGTGGAACTCCTCCACGGCCTCGGCAAGATCGAACCGGCTTTCGCGGTTTGCTTTCTGGCGTTCCCCGACGCTGTGCAAGACACTGTGAATGAGTTGTCCGAATCTGGCGTACGTGGAGTCCTCGGAGGAACGGATGCGGAGCCGTCTCTCCAGGGCGTAACGGCGAGGGCACGTTTTGTATGCCTCCGCCTGGGAGGCAGACATCACATGGCCCGGGTCGATCAATCCGAGGTCGGAGCCGGGAGGGCGCACGCCCGCGAAGCTGCGGGGATCCCAGAGGTCGGCTCGGATGGGGTGGGCAAGTGCCATGGCAGCTGCCAGCCGGCGCGGGGAGGTCTGGCGTAGGTCCTTTTGGGTGCGGCGGAGGTAACTCTCTGTTTCCAGAGAACCAACAGGCGACCCGGCTGGGCGGGCGGAGGGCATGGCGAGCCCCGTGCCGGCGCGGTCGGCCAGCCGAACCATGAACCGGCTCACGGTGCGCCTCTGTTCTTCGAGATCAGGGGAGGTGGCGCTCCAGATGACTCGCTGGTGAGCGCGGGTCATGGCGATGTATGCCAGGTTCTGCTCTTCAGCCAGCCGGGCTTCCATCAGGCCGAAGTAGTCAAGATGACGCCGTGACAGGATCTGGCTTTCCAGGAGTGAGCGGAAGGGCCGGGTGTCTGGGAAAACGCCTTCGGTAGCGCCGGCGATGAACACCACCTGGAATTGGCGTCCCTTGGCCTGATGGATGGTGCTGAGCGTGACATGTTCCTCCCCAACGTGTGCTGGTGACAGCAAGGGGGAGGCTTCCAGCCGGCCTTCGACGGTTAAGCTGCGGTAGTCGAGCAGGGAAGTCAGGGGGGAGCGCTCTGCCAGCCTGCCGAGGGTCTGGGCAAAGGAGAAGAGGGCATGGGCATGGTCCGGCGCCCGAACGGATTCGACTACGCCCTGGAATTGGGGGATCCTCCTCCACAGCTCCCAGAATCCGGTGGTGGCCGGGGGGTTGAGTGCCCACGATGGGTCTTCAAGGAGTTGCGACAGGGCTCGGGCATCCGGCAAACGCTCCGCCAGGACCTCGGACCATGGCCGGTCCTGCTGACGACGAGCGATCGCCAGTTCCCGGGCTCGGCCCTGGGGGAGCCGAAACAGGGGGCCGAGAAGCACGCTCTCCATGATCCGGTCGACGGCGGCAACCGTCCGAGGGGAGGGATCTCGCCGGTGATCCCGTTCTGCCACCCAGGCCAGATCCAGCACCAGCCGAACCGCCGGGTGGTCGATCAGTCGGGCGCCGGGTCGAGTGTGAGGGACTCCCACCCTGTCCAGGGACCGGGAGAGGGCTGGCAGAACGTGGGAGGCGCGGGTGAGCGCCGCCATTTCAGAGTAGGGAACCCGGTCCAAGAGGTGGAGTCTCTTCATCTCCGAGGCGATCCAGTCGTACTGGGCCATATCCTGGTGGAAGACGTAAAACTCCACCCTGCCCCGGTGCGGCGCCGGCGCCGGGAGGGCCACATCGTCGCCGATCAGGGCGCCGGCGGCGCTGAGCACTTCTTCGGGAACACGGAAACTGTTGGTCAGTGTGAAGACCTCGGGCTTGGACGTTCCCACGTCGCCGAAAGTGTGGGAGAAGTCGCTCACCGAGGCCCTCTCCGCCCCGCGGAAGGAAAAGGAAGTCTGCCGGGGATCGGCCACCGCGGTGAGGTGGCATCCGCCCCCCACCAGCTTCTTCACTATCTCCACCTGGACCAGGGTGGCTTCCTGGTACTCATCGACCAGGATGTAGGGGAACCGGGCTGCCGTGCGCCCGTTCAATTCCGGCCTTCCCAATGCCCGGTTGGCGCGGAGCAGGAGGCCGGTGTAGTCGATCTTGCGGTGCCGCTCGAGTCCGTGGAGGTAACGCTGGTAGAACCCGGGCAGGGCTTTCCATGCCGGCCTTTCCGCGGCCTGGGATGCCAAATCCTCCACGGTGATGCGTTGCTCCCCGCATCGGAGCATGAAGTCCGCCAGTTCCTCTGCAAGAGTGTGAGTACGGAGCATCCGCCGGTAGAGGAGCGGCCATTCCCCTGGGTCCTCCTCGGAAAGGACCTCCTTGACGAATTGGATCTGTTCGGGGGCGGTGAGCAGCATCGGAGGCTGCGGGGCCCCGAAGATCTCCTGGCTGTTCTCTTCGACGAGTGTGCGGGCCAGACCGTGGAAAGTACAGACCGACAACTCGCCGAAAGAGCGCTCGGCCTTTGAAGTTATGCGGTCTCTGAGATCCGCGGCTGTCTCCCGGGAGAAGGAGAGCGCCAGCACCTGGTCGGAGTTGGCGATCTCCTTGTTTATCAGAAAGGCGGCGCGGTCGGCCAGCAGTTCCGTCTTGCCGGTTCCCGGGCCGCCGACCACTAGCCGGGTCCCCTCCGTCATCTCCACCAGTTCGGACCAGTCTCCGGTGTCGATCTGCGGACCCCGGAATGTTCCCGGAAATGGCAGGCGGTCGCCGCTCACCCCCTTCGGGTCGCTTGGAGGGTCAGGCGGCGACATCCAAGTCGATGGCCCGGCACACCGGGCAGTCATCTGCTGTTTCGATCTCGACGGAGTCGACAGTGATACCACCCTGGGCAAGCCATTCCACCGGATTCGGACAGTCGTGGAACGAGTTGCCGGCTTCCTGGTGATCTGTTTTTTTCTTCATGGGAAAAAGCCTACGAAGGGGGTGTGACACTTTAACCGGAAGAGGTGGGCAGAGGTTCTTTCGCCGATCTGGAAGCCACCCGCGGGTTGACGGGCGGGGACTGATCGACCCACGCCGGGCAGATGGACTGGTAGGAGCACCAGTCGCAGAGCCTGCTCGTTCTGGGAGGGAATGTGTTCCGGGTGATCGCCAGGTCGATCGCATCCCACAGGGCCTGCAACTGCTTCTCCACCACAGCCAGTTGCCTCTTCGACACCGACTGGTTGTAGGCCACGGAATTACCCAGGTAGAGCAGGCGAATCAGGTTGGGGGTCTTTCCGGATTCCCGCTCCACCATGAGGGCGTAGACCTTGAGGGCGAAGAAACTCGAATCGGCGTAGCGAAGCGGCGGCGCCTTGCCGGTCTTGTAGTCGGTGATGACGATCCCTCCCTCGGGGGTGGGGTCCATCCGATCGATGATCCCGCGTACCTCGAGTTGTCTGTCGGGATCGGAGCTGCGGCGCCCGGTCCCGATCATGAGGGTGATGAAATGTTCCCTGGCCAGGGGTTCCACCAGCCGGGGGTCCTCGATCTTGAAGTACTTCTCGGCGATCTTGCGACTCGCCTGGTAGACCTCCTCCCGATCTTCGGGGTCCTCGGCGAACAACTCCCGGTACTCTTCGCTGCGCAGCGTTTCGTCCCAGGCAACTTCGAATAACTCCAGGAGCCGTTCGGGATGTCGCTCTCCGGCCGGAATCTCGAATAGCCTCTCCAGCGCCAGGTGGATGGCGGTGCCCCGGGCTTGAGGGTGTGTCGGGACCGCCGGAATCTGGTCGATGTGCCGGAATTTGAACAACTGCGGGCAGGTCTTGAAGTCGGACGCCCGGCTCGGTGACAGGTCGGCCAGTGTTTCGGGTGTCCCCGCTCCGGATGGCGCCGGCGCGTCTGGCTCCATCGGAGATGGCCGCGAATGGGCGTTCTGGACGGGGAAGCGTCGGGCAGTGTCCACTGGAGGGCTCTGATCCATCACGGGCCGATCATAAAGAGTCGGTGGGACATTTCCCGGTCTCTTTGACCGGAGATCGAGGTGACCGCGAAAAACGGGTGCGGTGGGCTTGATGACGAGTCGTCGGGTCTCCGGTGGTTAGCGGCTTGTCCCGGTCGCTTACCCGGTAGGGGAAACTCCCGGGTTTTGCTACCCTGATCTCCGACACCCCACCCAGGGCTACACACATGGAAAGCACCCAGGTACGCCAGACATTTCTCGATTTCTTCGCCGAACGGGGCCATACCGTTCGGCCGTCGGCCTCCCTGATCCCGGTTGACCCGACCCTGCTGGTGACCAATGCCGGAATGGTGCCCTTCAAGCCCTATTTCCTGGGGGAGGAGGCCCCACCCTACAAGCGGGCAGTGAGTGTTCAGAAGTGCGTCCGCACGATCGACATCGACATAATCGGAACCACTGCCCGTCACACCTCATTCTTCGAGATGATGGGGAACTTCAGCTTCGGGGACTACTTCAAGCGGGACGCCATTCGGTGGTCCTATGAACTGGTGACCGAGGGCTACGGACTCGATCCCGACCGCCTGTGGTTCACCGTGTACGAAACCGACGACGAGGCCGCCGAACTGTGGGTGTCGGAGGTGGGAGCGCCCCCGGCACGGGTGCAGCGAGGCGGCAATGACAATTTTTGGCAGATGGGAGTGCCCGGACCGTGCGGTCCCTGCTCTGAGATCTTCTATGACCGCGGTCCCGAATACGGGGAGGAAGGGGGGCCGATCGGAGGAGGGGAGAACCGGTACGTGGAACTGTGGAACCTGGTGTTCATGCAGAACATCCAGGACCGTCCCTACAACGTGGTCGGCGACCTCCCCCACAAGGGTGTGGACACCGGGATGGGTCTGGAGCGGACGTCGATGATCCTCCAGGGGGTGGCCAGCGCCTTCGAGACCGACGTGATGCGCCCGGTGTTGGATGTTGGGGCTTCCATCTGCGGTGTTCCCTACGGACAGGATCCGGTGTCCGATGTCTCCCTGCGCATCCTCGCCGACCATGGCCGAGCAATGTCGATCATGATCGCCGATGGCGTGGTCCCGTCCAACGAGGGACGGGGGTATGTTCTGCGCAGATTGATCCGGCGGGCCGTGCGTCATGGGTGGCTGCTCGGTTATGAGGGACTGCTGATGCCCAGGCTGGCCTCCGCCACCGTTGGTGCACTGAGTGACCCGTATCCGGAGTTGATAGATAACTACGACCTGATCCTGAAGGTTGTCTCCCAGGAGGAATACCGGTTTCTCCGGACGCTGGAGTCCGGCTATTCGATTCTTCAGGGAAAGATGGACAACCTGGGGCATGGCCAGGAACTTCCCGGGGATGTTGCATTCCGGCTCCACGACACCTACGGATTCCCGTTCGAACTGATCATGGAGATAACCGAGGAGAGACAGGTGGAGGTGGACAAGGGAGGTTTCGAACGGCTGATGGATGAGCAGCGGCAGCGGGCGCGGAAGTCCTGGAAGGGAGGGGAGGAGTCTGCCGCCGCAGATCTCTACCGGGGTCTGTTGGACGATATCGGGACTTGCCGGTTCATCGGGTACGAACACGAGGCGGGCCGAGGGAGAGTGTTGGCGATGCTGCGTGCGGGCGAGCAGGTGGAGGTTGCCCGGAGCGGGGAGGAGGTGGAGATCTTCTTGGACCGGACTCCCTTCTACGCCGAGGCCGGAGGACAGGTGGGGGACACCGGTACGATCGTCAGCAACACCGGGCAACTGGAGATTTCCGACACCCGCCACCCAGTGGTGGGTCTCACCGGACACCGCGCCCGGGTCACCAGGGGCTGGATCGGGACTGGCCAGGCGGTTAGCGCCGGCATAGATGCTCTGCGGCGGGAAGGGATTCGCAAGAGCCACACCGGAACCCACATCCTGCACTGGGCTCTGCGGGAGGGCCTGGGAGATCACGTCCGCCAGGCCGGCTCCCTGGTCACCGACGGAAGGCTGCGTTTCGACTTCTCCCACTACTCGGGTCTGGAGGCACAGGAGTTGACCGAGATCGAGAGGCTGACCAACCAGAAGGTGATCGGCAACCGGTCCGTGGACACCACTGTGATGCACATCGACGAGGCCAAGGCCTCGGGCGCCCTTGCCTTTTTCGGTGACAAGTACGGAGAGGACGTGCGGGTGGTGCAGATGGGGGACTTTTCCCGGGAATTGTGCGGGGGCACCCACGTTCCCACCACCGGACAGACAGGACCGGTGGTGGTGCTGGGCGAATCGTCTATCGGCGCGAACCTGCGAAGGGTGGAGGCACTCACCGGTGAGGCCGCCTACGACCACTTGCTCGACATCCGGGACGCCCTGGACAGGGCCGGCAAGAAACTGACGGTGCCCTGGACGGGAGTTCCCGGGAGGGTGGAGGCGCTGGTGGAGCGGGTGGGTGAACTCGAGGAAGAGATCGAGAGGATGAGGAGCGCCCGGCGCGGGGATCTGGCCGAAGAGTTGGCGGGGAACGCCCGGATCTACAACAACTTCAAGCTGGTGATCTCGGCTCAGGAGGGCTTGGATACCAGACAGCTTCGCCAACTGGCCATCGGGGTTAGGGATCGCATCAACCCGGGAGTGGTTGTCGTGGGATCGGTGGCCAACGGTAAGGGCGCGGTAGTCGGCGCCGTTAGCCCACCGCTCACCCGCCAGGGAATCTCGGCCGGCACGGTGGTCGGAACGGCTGCCAGGGTCATGGGTGGGGGCAGTTCTCGTGATGCCGAGTTGTCCCAGGGAGGAGGACCCGACGGGAACCGGTTGGATGAAGCCCTCGATGAGGCCGGAACGGTGGCGGCCCGGGCTCTCTCGGAGATCTGAAACTGGGGAGGGTTCTGGCTCTGGACCCGGGGGAGAGGAGGGTGGGGGTGGCTCTCTCCGATCCGGGAGGGATCATCGCCCAACCCTGGGCCGTGATCGACAGGGCGGTGACGGATGTGATTTGTGAGGTGAAGAGATTGGTCAGCGAAAACGACGTCGACACCATCGTGGTGGGTTTGCCGGTGAGCCTCTCCGGACAGGAGGGCGCCTCGGCCGAGGCGGCGCGGGAACTGGCGGAGAGGGTTGAAGAAGCTACCGGCGTGGTGGTGGAGATGCACGACGAGCGTTACTCGACCGTAGCGGCCGAGCGGGTGATGAGACAGGCGAAGGCGTCATCCAGAAAACGTCGGGGGAACCGTGACAAGGTGGCTGCGGCCATCATCCTGTCTGAATACCTCATGGGCAGACCCAGGGCGGAGGGATCCGGGTAACGGCGATGAGTGCTCCCCCCGACCCTGATCAGTTCCCCCGCCGGTCAAGCCCGTGGTGGCTTCTCCGCCTGCTGGGGGTGGCCGCCCTTGTCGGGCTGGCGTTGCTGTTCACCATCAACCTGGGGTCGCAACTGGGCCAGGATGTGGCTGAGCGACTGGATTCGGCCGAAGCCTCCTCCGGGCCCACCCTGGTCCCCGATCTCTCGGTGGAGGTGGAGATCCCCTTCGGCTCGTCGGCCACCCGGGTTGCCGAGATCCTGCAGGAACAGGGGGTAATAGCGGAATCAGCGTTGCTGCTGGCAGCCGTGCAGGATGCGGGAGTGGCTTCCGCAATCCAGGCCGGGACGTACCAGTTGACTACCGGCACGCCCATCGACGAGCTGTTGGTCGAACTGCTGGCGGGTCCGGTGTCAACCAGCTACCGGCTCACGGTCTTCGCCGGCCTGCGCCTGGATGAGATCCTTGATCTCCTGGCGGAGGCCTCCCTCCTGGCGAAGTCAGAGTTCGAAGCAGCTTTGCTCGGGGGTGCCGTCTCCTCGGAGTTTGTGGATGAGAGCCAGCCTGTGAGTCTCAAGTCGTGGGAGGGACTGCTGTTTCCCGACACCTACGAGTTCGACAATGACGCCGGCGCCGCCGAAATCCTGCAGAGGTTGGCCGACACCATGGAACAGCGTATGTCACTGGTGGATTGGAACGGGATCGGGTCACGGGGTTTCACACCGTATCAGGGCATAATCATCGCCTCGATAATCGAATCGGAGGTCCGACTGGCAGAGGAGCGGCCATTGGTGGCAAGCGTGGTCTTCAACCGCAAATGGACAGCACTGTCCTGTATGCCCTGGGTACCCGAGACATCGCCGAATTCGACTCCGATTACGACTCTGCCTACAACACCTACCTCTCGGCAAGGCTCCCACCCACACCCATTGCCGCACCGAGCTTTTCCTCGCTCCAGGCAGCCGCGGAGCCGGCGGTGTCCGAATTCCGGTTCTTCGTGCTCAGTTCCGCGGACGGTCGTCACACCTTCACGGCTACCTTCGAGGAACATCAGGCGGCGGTGGAGAGATCCAGGGCCGAGGGCATCCTGCCTTGATGGCGCAGTCTCCACCCGGTCCGCCCATAGGCGGCTACCGCTTGGCGGTGCTGGGAGACCCGGTGGAACATTCGCTCTCTCCGCTTATGCATAACGCAGCCCTGGCGGCTTCGGCTCTGGAAGGTGTCTACATCCGGTGGAGGGCGGACGAGGAAGGGATGAGAGAAGCGGCTTCCCGGATGAGGAACGGAACGCTGCACGGGGCCAACATCACCATGCCGCACAAGGGCCTGGCCGCTGTTCTGGCCGACCGTTTGAGCACCGACGCCGACCGGGCACAGTCGGTGAACACGTGGGTGGTTGACAAGGCAGGGAGGATCAATGGTCACAGCACCGATGTCGAGGGCGTCCGGCGGGCCTGGGAGCGGGCGAGACTCCCCCATGATGTGCCGGTGCTGGTGATCGGTGCGGGCGGCGCGGCAGCGGCCGCCATCGTTGCCCTGGAGGGCCTTGACCTGTGGTGCTCGGCGCGACGTGCGGAATCGGTCTCGGTGTTGGTTGATCGTGTCGACATCCCCCTTTGCGCCTTGGGTTGGGGGGAGAGCCTGCCCGGTTCCGTAGTGGTGAACGCCACCCCGCTGGGCATGCGCGGGGGCGATTTGCCGCACGCGTTGTTGGCGGACGCGGCCGGTCTGTTTGACATGGCTTACCTGTCGGACCGAGCGGATACGGCCGCGGTGAGGCGGATGAGGGCGCAGGGACGTCCCGTTGCCGACGGTCTATCCATGCTCGTGGCCCAGGCCGAAGCTTCCTTTCAGTTGTGGACCGGCCGCCTGCCTCCTGAAGGGGTTATGGAAGGAGCCGTAAGGGGGGAGCCGCCCGGCGGAGGATGATCGGTGTGGGAGGGGTTTTCCTGGTGGGGATGGCGGTCGGTCCGGCGGTGGATGCTTGGATCACCGCTCAGTTGTCCCGAAGGGGCCTGGAGAGACCCTCGGCGTGGAGGGCCGTCACCCGGTGGATGCTCCCTGCCTGCCTGGGAGTCGGCTGGGGCGCTGCCTGGGGGAGGATGGGACCTTCCGCAGTCCTGCTCGCTCATCTGGTTTGGGTGACCGTTACCGCAGCTCTGGTCATAACCGATTTCGAGCACAAGCTCGTACCCAACGGGATCCTCTACCCGGGCAGCGCCATCACTGGGGTTCTACTTGTGATCGGAGCGCTATTGGATGGAACCGTCCACCGTTTGGCTGGTGCAGCCGCCGGGGCGGCACTGTGCCTGCTGGGCATGGGGGTGCTCTCGGCTCTGGGTCGGGGCGCCCTGGGGATGGGCGATGTCAAGCTGTCGGCGCTGCTGGGCCTCTGCTGCGGCTACCGGGGAGTCGAGGTTGCTCTCCGGGCCATAGTTGCAGGATTCCTGATCGGTGGATTGGTCGGCCTGGTGCTCATCCTTGCCCGCCGCGCCCATCGAAGCACTCCCATCCCCTTCGCCCCGGCTCTGGTGGCCGGCGCCTGGCTGGTCCTCTTCGGCGCCGCCGGCACCACATCTTAGGGCAGGAGCATTGACCGAACTCGGGGTCCGGACCGTTTGCTGGAGGAGGTCCGCCACCGGTGGCCCGGCTTGAACCGGGTGATCGCCGTAGATTGGCCTCGGCCTCGAAATCAGCCCTGGGTGATGGGTGGACGCGGAGGCTGTCCCGGGAG
>CAYWGY010000034.1:15724-16122 GCA_964458055.1 uncultured Acidimicrobiaceae bacterium
CGGCCGGTTGTTGGGACCGCCGCCCAACCGGAGCAGACTTGCCACCTGCTCGGAGGAGATGGATCTGGGCCGGCGCATGACGTACCAATCAACCGGTTCGTCGCAGGGAGGAGTTGTCTTGGACCCGTCGTACCGGTAGTAGTCGGAAGAGTCGGGTGGGCAGTGATAGGCCCCTAAGGCGGGTTTGGTGACTTTCCTTCCAACCTGCGGGGCCGCGTTGAGGATTTGCTCCACGAGGGGGCTTGGAGATCCCAGTTCGAACCACTGGCCTACAACGGCCAGACTGCCCTTCTCATCTGCATGGACCAGGTGAAGTTCGGCCGGAAAGCTCGATCCGTCCAGCCGGTGTTCGGATGGTGTGTGGATGTGGGCAGACTGCAGTTCGTAGATGCGCTTGC
>CAYWGY010000035.1:0-8742 GCA_964458055.1 uncultured Acidimicrobiaceae bacterium
CCACCGCCGAACTGAGCTAGCGAGAATCGTCGAAGCCACAAAGGGCTCCGCCTGCTAGCAAGACGCTGGTGGCCTCACGCCTCTTCCTTCTGGCTAGGCAGCTTCTTCGTATTGAACCGCCGCCTCAACCTGGGAGACGTCCAGGTTGAGGTCCTCGGCGATGGCCGGAAGTGGCTCACCGGCCTTGACCAAGTCGGCTATCAACCGAGTCGGCACTCTGGTGCCGTTGATGCATGGCGCACCCGCCTGCACAAGGGGATTGATCCACACGTCTTTGGCCGGCCTCCAAACCTGAGCCAGGTGGTCATTGCCGAATGCAATGGGTTGCAGGACACTTTCGATCGTATTGGGGAAGGCTCTTTGGCCCCGCTTCCCGACATCGACCCAATCTCCCAACTTGCCAAAAAAAGACCAACCGACCGAGGCCAGATCCCGATGAGCGAAGGGGTAGGAAGTATGGAGTCTTTCTGCCAGGTACTGACCACCCCTGCGGATGTCAGCGATTGAGACGTTCCTCCTCCGTAGTTCGGAGATCACATACAGGCTTACCAAGTCAAGAAAGGTAAGGTGGGGGGAGGCGGAAATGGAATGCAGGGGGGGTTGCGCTTGTGTCCACCGGGCTACCGTGTGCGGATCCCTTCGTATCATCCTTGCGGCTTCAACAAGGTCATATTTTCCTCTTCCCAGCAATTTGGTGGACACGGCGACTTCCTCGGCGACAGAGGGTGGCTTGCATTGGCGAGATGCCGATGGTCTCAGCATACGTGGTGTGTGGCGGCCTGATCCCATCGTAGAGGAAAGGTGTGACAAGTGCTGCCGGATTCAACAGAGATGGAATCGAACTCCTTGCAGTGTTTGTTTTCTGCGGTGCTTTTGACGGCCATGTCCCTGCTCAAGTTGGTAATGCGCAAGAGTCCATCCACGGTTCTGGGCTCCTGTCACCGTCGCTCTGCCGGGGTCCATCGTATTCACCGACCTCCGTGTCACCTCTGTCATCGGCGCCGTCGACCCTCTTTGGAAACTGAATCCGTCAGGCATCCCGCCGACCTGAATCCCATCCGGCACAAGGAATCCGGGAGCGGTCCCATCCGGTGGGCTTGTGGTGAGAACCGTGGCCATGGCAACGGGCCGTTCGCTATCGTGGTTGGATCATGACGATCACACTCCGCATCCTCGTTTCCCTGCAGGTCCTTCTTTCCCTCTTCACCGCAATGGTCGGCAGCTTCGCCGACGGGGGTCAGTGGTGGGAGCGGGTGGCGCTGGTTGCCATTCACCCGGTGACGGCGGTCCTGTTGCTGGTGGTGGTGTACAGCAGGAATCAGGCCAGGAAACTGGTTGCTGTCACAGTTGTGTTTCTGGTCCTCAACATCGTGGTGGATCTACTTCTGGCCGTCTCCATCGGAGCGGGGTGGTCGAAGGGTGACTGGGCACTTCCCTTGGTGTTCCTGGTCGTCCCCCTGATTGCTCTTCCCTACTGCCTCTCCAGGCTCCGTTCGTCGTAGCGCGGTCACAGCTGGCGACCGGGGAGTCGCTCCTGGGTTGGTGCTCTACGGCAGGGTCACCAGCACTTCGTTGCGGCGAAGCCATGGCAGGGTCATGGGAGCATCGTAGGCGGCCACCCGCCAGTCGCCGAGGTGTTCCAAGCCTTGTTCGGCCAGCCATTCCTCCAATTGCCGGCGGTTGGTTTCGGCGCCCTGGTTGGTGAACCTTCCATTGAACCGGATGCTGGCCGCCGTGTGGGCAGCCACATCGCGAATCGTGACATGAGAGTTCTGGGGGACCGGCGCCGAGTCAGCGGTGTAGGGCTCGGGAAGAACGAATGCCACGGTCCAGGCATCCACCTCATCCTCGTCAAGGGTCTGGAGACCGTTCTTCTCGGGGTCGTCCGGCTCGACCAGCACGGGCACCGTCATCGCCATCTTCTCGGAGGTGGGCTCGACCAGCACGGGTGAAGTCATCTCAATGTCGGCCCTCCCGCGGTTATCTCCCGATATGTAACTGAACAGCGGTCGGAAAGACTGGCTGGTTGCCCGGTCGAAAGAACCCGAAGTGGTTATCTCAGCCACAGCGTACCTTTCGTATTCTCGAACTTCGATGCTCCCGTCCTTCATGGTGACTCGATGGGGTGGCTCATTGAAGTTGCCGCGATTCCTTGCCAGGTACAGGAAGCCGAGAACCGCGACAATTGCCAACAGCGAACCGAAGACGAGGGTCTTCAAGCGTTCTTCTCCATTGCTTGAAACGGAGCCTAAGGATCTCCTCGGGCTATGCCGGGTCGATACGGTGTGGAGCGCTCTGTGTCAAGGAGGGGTGGCCGCCCCATTGGTGGCGGACGACGAGCCGCTCTTCCCGAGGGTCCCTCATCTATCCGTCAATCAGCCGGTAGCCTTCGGGTGAGAATTCGACGTAGCCGCTGACCACCAGATTGCAGACCGCTACATGTGCCGCTAAGTGACTCATCTGGGGTAGCTTCTTCTGTAACTCGCTTGGGCTGGCTATCAATGGGTTCTTCCGGAACACGAATAGCATCTGTCGCTCGTCAGGATGTAGCTGCTCTTCGTTGGTGGGCGGATCAGACTGCCCATCTATTGAGACTGCTGGCGCCATACCTGAAATCTCCTTCAGTTGGCGTGGAAGTAACTTACCGCCATGTTATTTTGAGACTGTGACACAACCAAGGTTTCCCTGGCTTTCGCAGATTAGGCAGGGACGAAGCTTGTTGAAGATGAAGAGCCGGACTTGCATTTGCCAGGATAGGACCGCTTTTGGCCATTCGGGTCGTCAGGTGGGACGTGCATTTTGGAAGTGAGGTGGGATCTCAACGAAGTGGGCCGTTTGTGATAGGCACATGCGCTACTCCCTGGTGAACCCAGCGTGCCGACGCTTACGACCATGGAAATCGAAGGACGGTGCGATTGTCTCGCGCTCTGGTTCCCGTAGCCACCAGGGTGGGCGCGGCATTGGTTACGATTTCCCCATAGGTTTGAAAGGAGCAATATGCCCGTGATCGACGCCCATCTCCATCTGTTCGAGTCGCAGTCCGAGCAGTATCCCCGCGATGTGTTTCCGGGGTTGACCCCGCCCGAGAGGAGGGCGCCGATGGAGGAGTACTTCGGGTACATGGAGAGGGCGGGAGTGGACAAGGGTGTCATCGTCTCGATCTCCCATCATGACGAGTACGTGCGGGATGTGGTGGCCACCCGGCCTGACCTGTTTGCCATCGTGGGAGTGCAGGATGTCTCGGCCGAGGACCAACTGGCCAACTACCGGGAGCGCCGCCGGGCGACTCCGTTCCAGGGGTTCCGGCTGTTCAACCTTGATGATGACCCCGACCAGCCCGCCGACCGGATTGCCATGTTCCCGGTGCTTCGGCAGATGGCCGCCGATGGGGTAAAGCTCTGGTTCTACGCGCCGGTGGAGCAGGTGTTGTTGCTGGATCGGGTGCTGGACCACATTCCCGACCTGGCGGTGGTCATCAACCACCTGGGCTTCTGTCCCAGCATCTGGGACGAGATCCGCGCCGACGAGTGGGGCCGTCCCCGGTTCGACCTGGCGCTTCCCCCGAAGTCGCTGGAGACCATGGAGGTGATCGCGGCACGACCCAACGTCAATGTGCATCTCTCCGGACAGTACGCGTTCACCCGGGAGCCCTACCCTCATCCCGATCTGCAATCGACCGTGGACGCCATTTACGGGATGTTCGGTGCGGATCGGATCATGTGGGCCTCCGACTATCCGTGGATCGCGACGGAGCCGGGCTACCCGGAGCAGTTGGCCCTGGTGGATCATTACCTGCCCGACCTTTCGGCAGCCGACCGGGACGCCATCAGGGGCGGGAACGCCATGAGGCTGTTCGAGTTCTCCTAGTTTCGCGCCACCGGACGTGGATGACCCCGGAGTAGCCGATCGCCGATTCCAACCGGTCACCCTTCCCGACCCCCGCGGCTTTCCCTCCCGGCCGATGACCATCCACGGGCTGGAGGGCCGGCCCGCCACCTGGATCCTCAGCCGGGACGGTTCGGGACCCTCGACGCGGCTGATGGAAGTCCCTCCCGGTTGGGGAACGTCCGAGGCGGGGGCCTTCACCGGCGATGTGGAGGTGTTCGTGCTGTCGGGCCAGGTGGAAGCCGACGGGCACATCCTGGGCGCTCACAGTCTGTGGGGCGCCCGCGCGGGGACAAGGGTGCGCGGGTTGGGTAGCGCCGAAGGGTCTTCGATGCTGCTGTTCTCCGGAGCGCCCCTCCGGTTCATGCCGGGCGAAGGCGATGAGCAGACTGACCGGCCGGCGCCGGTGGTGGCCGGAGAACGGGAGTGGACGCAGATGCCGGGTGCTCCCCCCAACTCCCGTCAGAGAGACCTGGCGCCTTCGCTGCGGGGGGGACGATTCTGGCAGACCGCCGCGGTGGACCTCCACCTGGATTGGTGGTATGTGGACGAAGAGCCCGCCGAGGTGTTCGTGCTCGAAGGTGTGTGGCAGCAGGCATCCCGCCGTCGCGACGGCCTGGAGGTTGTGGAACTTCGAAAAGACGGATACTTTCACCGGCCCGCCGGCGTCTGGCACGGAGGCGTCCTGACCGGTACTTCCACGGTGGCGATGCTGCTGATCCGCGCCGGCGCGGAGGTTTCCCGGCACGCTGATTCTCCGGGTGGCTACCCCGCCCACCTGCGCTGACCGGTACCCTGTCGCGGTGGCTGCCGGAGACGCCCGCCGTCGGGGTCACCCGCCCTGTGACGTTCTCCAACCGGCCGGCCCCTTTGATCCGGTTGCCGGTTCGGTTGGGCTGCCAACCTCTGTTATCAACCCACCGGCACGCCAGCAGACATATCATTGGATCAGCCCCGCGTGGTGGTCCACGGCTTCCGGGGCGAGCGGAGCCCAGGAGGAGCACAATGAGAATCCGGTTCATAGAGCCAGTAGGGAGTGATCTTCACTCCAAGCGCATGCTGTCCATCCTTGAAAGGCACGCCTCGAGCGGTGTTTCCGTCGAGGTGCGCCACCTGGAACTGCCACCGGAACTGGCCGGACCCATGCTCCCCCTCGAACCCCTTTACATGAACGAGTTACTCGCCGCGGTGATCGAGGCGGAACGAGACGGCGTGGACGCCGCCATCATCGGGTGCTGTGCGGACCCGGGGTTGTTGGATGCACCGCGATCCGTGAGCATCCCTGTTATCGGTCCGCTGCAGGCCGCTGTGGCCTTGGCTGCCGCCCGGGGCGCAACGGTGGGCATGCTTTCTCCCGACGAACATGGCCGGCGCAGGATCGCCAACCTGACCCATCGCCTGCTGCGAGCCTACGGGCTGGCTGAGGCTTTTACCTCGGTGGTGTTCGTGCCTCTCCATGTGGAAGGCGAGGACTCGCTGATCGGCGACACCCAGGTCTCCGGCGAAATCGTCGAGGAGCAGTTCCGGCGTCAACTCCACACCGAGGGCATTGCGGCCGCTCGCACCATGATCGAAGAGGACCAGGCCGAGGCCATATTCTTCGGATGCACCCTGTGGGGAGGCCTCGTCTCCGAGGTAGCTCACCTGATCGATGCCTTCTGTATCGATCCGGTGGTCGCATCCCTCCACATGGCCGAGGCGCAAGTCCGCACATCCCGCCTGTCCTGAGACAGCGCTTGCCGACAGGACCCCCGGGGTGGCTGTCCGCTGATTCGCCTGGCCCGTAACGACGGGCGGTGATCGGCGTTTAACGACAAACTCTGGCGGGTGTTTAGCCAGAGTGAAACGTTTTTGCATAGTTTCCGGACACCCGTAACCTCGAAACTTGGTGTGTCCGGTCACCCCTCAGCTGGAACGGAGAAGTATGGACGGCATAATAGAAGCCTCGGGGCTGGTGAAGCGCTACGGCGATGTGGTGGCCCTGGACGGTCTGGACCTCTCGGTGGAGGAGGGTTCGGTCTTCGGCCTCCTGGGTCCCAACGGCGCCGGCAAGACCACCGCAGTCTCCATCCTGGCCACTTTGCTGGTTCCCGACTCGGGAACTGCCCGGGTCGCCGGGGCCGATGTCCTGGGCGAACCCTCCAGGGTCCGGGAGCGGATCGGGCTCTCCGGTCAGTATGCCGCGCTGGACGAGCATCTCACCGGGTACGAGAACCTCGACATGATCGGCCGTCTCTACCGGCTGGGGAGATCACGGTCCCGAGTGCGGGCAAGAGAATTGTTGGAGATCTTCGATCTCACCGAAGCGGGCAACCGACCGGTCAAGACCTACTCGGGCGGCATGCGGAGGCGTCTCGACCTGGCCGGGGCCCTGGTGGCGTCTCCTCCCGTCCTGTTCCTCGATGAGCCGACCACCGGGCTGGATCCCCGCAGCCGCCTTGACCTGTGGGGTGTCATCCGGGAACTGGTGGCTCGCGGGTCCACGCTGTTGCTAACCACCCAGTACCTGGAGGAGGCCGATCATCTGGCCGACCGGATCATGGTGATCGACCAGGGCCGGGATATCGCCCAGGGAACTCCCGACGAACTCAAGACGCTGGTGGGGGGCGAGAGGATCGAGGTCACGGTTACGTCCTCTTCCGACCTGGCCAGGACCCGGGAAGTCATGCAACGGTTTGCCGTGGGAGAGTTGACTACCGAGGAGCGCAATCGCAGGATCACCGCTCCCATCTCGGGCGGCGCCCCGGTACTCACAAGGGCGCTGCGCGCTCTGGATGCCGAAGGAGTGGACATAAACGATGTGGGCCTGCGCCGTCCCACCCTCAACGATGTTTTCCTGACCCTCACCGGTCACAGAGCCGAGCCGACAAGCAACGGCGCCCCGCCCGGAGGCCAGGAGAGCGCCAAGAGGACGAGGACCTGATGAGAAGCATCATTCATCTGTTTGCAGACTCGTTCGTCATCGCCAAGCGCAATGTCATCAGGCTCAAGCGGGTGCCCGAGGTCATTGTCTTCGTGCTGTTGTCGCCGATCATGTTCGTGTTGTTATTCGCTTACGTCTTCGGAGGATCCATCAACATTCCCGGCGGCTCCTACCGCGAGTTTCTGATCGCCGGCATCTTCGCCCAGACGGTGGTGTTCGGCGCCACCTTCACCGGTGTCGGCATTGCCGAAGACGTCCAAAAGGGGATCATCGACCGGTTCCGCTCCCTTCCCATGTCGCAGGCGGCGGTGCTGGTGGGAAGGACAGCCAGCGATGTGGTGTACAACGTGATGACTCTCATCATCATGGGGTTGACCGGCCTGGTGGTGGGATGGCGCATCCAAAGCAGTTTGTGGGAGGGTTTCACGGGATTCGTCCTGCTCCTTGTCTTCTCCTATGCCTTTTCGTGGATCCTGGCTTATGTGGGTCTGCTGGTGCCAAGTGTCGAGGTGATCAACAACGCCAGCTTCATGGTGATCTTCCCGGTTACATTCATCGCCAACACCTTCGTGCCGACGGAGAACCTGCCGTCGGTGCTGCGGGCCTTCGCTGAGTGGAACCCCATCTCGGCTCTGACCCAGGCGGTCCGGGAGTTGTTCGGCAACATTCCCGCCGGCACTCCCGATCCCACGGCCTGGCCGCTCCAGAATCCGGTGTTGTACACCTTTATCTGGTCAGTGGTGATCATCGCCATCTTTGGGCCTATGGCAAGCCTTCGCTACCAGAAGGCTGTCAAGCGCAGCTAGGGACCACGCGAGTCCCGTCATCGCCTCACGCCATGGGGGGATTCGTGAAATAGGGCCGGGGCCGGATTGAAGGAGACCACGTTGGGATGGGGTCGCGGCAGGCGCACAGGTAGTCCGTCCGGTGATGACGGAGAAGGGACGGCCCCACCCTTCGGGGGAAACCACCCTGCATACGTGTGACCGCTGCATCAGAATTGGCTGAGACACATCTCGAGACTGCGAGAAGACGATGCAGGCATCCAATGGTTCTCTGAAAACAACGGGGGGCGTTGATAACCATGTTTGCCCCGGTGCCGACACGAACGACACGGTTGTGGAAGTTCGGAATCTGCGTTTTGCCTATCCGGACGGGAGGGAAGCGCTTCGAGGAGTGGACCTGGCGGTCCGAAAGGGCGAGCGAGTGGCGGTCCTGGGTCCCAACGGCGCCGGTAAGACCACTCTCGCCCTCCACCTCAATGGCATCCGCCGCCTTAGCGATGGGGAGGTCAGGATCGGGCGGACGAGGGTGGAGGATGGGACCCTGGCCGAGGTGCGGCGGAGGGTGGGAGTGGTGTTCCAGGACTCCAACGACCAGTTGTTCATGCCCACTGTCCGCGACGACGTGGCCTTCGGTCCGGCCAACCTGGGGTTACGGGGCGCCGAACTGGAAGAGAGGGTGGCCGGTGCGCTGGCGGCGGTCAACGCCTCCCACACTGCCGGTAGGCCACCCCACCATCTCAGCAGCGGGGAGCGACGCCGGGTGGCCGTGGCCACGGTCCTGGCCATGTGCCCTGATGTCCTGGTGCTGGACGAACCCGCCGCCGGCTTGGATCCTGCCGGAAGGCGCGAGTTGATCACCACCCTCTCGGGTCTGGACATGACTCTCCTGGTGATCACCCACGACCTGCCGCTGGCACTGGAACTGTGCGGTCGGTCGGTGATCGTCTCGGGCGGCAGGGTGGTAGCGGACGGAACGACCGCCGAGTTGCTCTCCGACGACCAACTGTTGAGACGTCACCGGCTGGAGATGCCTTATGCCTTCGGGGGTCTCCGGGCCTGGTCACGGAACTCTCGTGACGACGCCCGTGGCGTTACGGGATTCCCGGTTCCCGCACAGGAGGCGATGCCGGTCTAACAGAACCTGGGAAG
>CAYWGY010000035.1:8842-15882 GCA_964458055.1 uncultured Acidimicrobiaceae bacterium
CGGGATTCCCGGTTCCCGCACAGGAGGCGATGCCGGTCTAACAGAACCTGGGAAGAAGGCTTCGCTGAAAACACCTGCCGATGGTTGACTTCTGTCCCTCCGACCGAACATGATGTAAGGGTCCAAACATCGCAGGGCGGGTCCGGGCCGCCTGTGATCATGTCCCTCGCCGCAGCGAACGGTCGGTGTTCGCAGGCGAGTAACACAAGCCGACGACCGGTTTCCGGTCGGGCAGGCCGCGCCCTGCCCGAGTTCTGGACGCGGAACGGCGGAGGCGGGTCGGGAGGGACAAATCCCAAAAGAGGTCGACGGTTCGCCGGGCCGGTGGATGGGGGTGCTCAGCCTCCGGATCGGACCGCTTTGATCAGGCGGGAGACGCCTTCCAGGAGAAGTTCGGTGTCGGTGGCCAGGGAGACCCGGACGTGGGTTCCGCTGTCCGGTCCGAACACCGTGCCCGGCACCACCGCCACCCGGTGATCGGTCACCATGCGAACGGCGAATTCGTTGTCGGGAAGGCGGCTCCGGGAGATGTCCACCCAGATGTAGAAGGCGCCTTCCGGCCGGGCGAAGGGGATATCTGCCTCAGAGAGCATCTCCATCACCAGGTCTCGCCGTTCCCGGTAGGCGTCTCGCATCTGGCCGACGGCGTCCTGGGGGCCCCGCAGTGCCGTCAGCGCCCCGATCTGGGAGAGGCTGTTGACACACGAAGTTGTGGGTTCCTGGCACTTGCTGAGTTGCTTCGCCATGTCGGGCCTGGACACCGCATAGCCGATCCGCCAGCCGGTCATGGCGTAGGTCTTGGAAAAGCTGAAGACCGAGATCACCCGGTCGGGATCGATCCGGTAGGCCGAGAAAGCGGGTTTGTCGAAGGTGATGGCGTCGTACACCTCGTCGGAGATCACCCAGAGGTCGTGGCGGCGAGCCAACTCCAAAAGGTCTCTCATCAAGTCCTCACCGATCACGGTCGATGTCGGGTTGGCGGGGGAGACCAGCACGATGGCCCGGCAGTTGGGAGTTATCCGCTTCTCGATCTCCTCGGGGTTGGGGAGCCATCCGTCTTCGGGGCGTAGTTTGAAGTGGCGCACCTCCAATCCCTGGAGGACGGCCATCATGCCGTAGTTGGGCCAGGTCGGGTCTGACAACAGGATGGCGTCACCCGGATCGCACACCGTGAGAAGCGAGGTGGAGATCGCGCCCACCCCTCCGGTGGTCACCACCACGTTCTCCGGGCCGGCGTCGATGCCGTTGAAGCGGTTCAGTTTCCGGGCGATCGCTCTTCGCAGTCTGGGAATCCCCGCGTTGGGTGTGTAATAGGTGAAGCCGTCGGCGGCCGCCTCACCGGCCGCCTGGCAGATGTGCTGGGGGGTGGCGAAATTGGGCTGGCCGATCTCGAGGTGTATGACATCGGGATACTGGTTGGAGAGGTCGTTGATCACCCGGATGCCCGACCGCGGCATCGATGTGATGGTTTTGGAAGGACCCGGCATCAGGAGAGGGGGAAGTGGCAGGCGGCCATGTGCCCGGGGAGTTTCTCTTCGAAGTCAGGTTCCACGGTGCTGCAGATCTCCCGGGTCCGGCCCACCGGGCACCGGGGATGGAAGCGGCATCCCGAAGGGGGGTTGATCGGCGAGGGGACCTCTCCTTCCAGGAGGATCCGAGTGCGCTCGCGCTCCAGGATGGGATCGGGAAGGGGGGCGGCGGAGAGGAGAGCGTTGGTGTAGTGATGGAGCGGCCGGGTGAACAGTTTCTCCGAATCGGCCAGTTCCACCACCTTGCCCAGGTACATCACGGCGATCCGCTCGGAAATGTGGCGGACCACGGCCAGGTCGTGGGCGATGAACAGGTAGGTCAGTCCCAGGTCGTCCTGGAGTTCCCGCAGAAGGTTGAGGACCTGCGCCTGGATGGAGACATCCAGTGCGGATACCGGTTCGTCGCAGACCACGAAGCTGGGATGGAGAGACAGCGCCCTGGCCACGCCCACCCGCTGGCGCTGACCGCCCGAGAACTCGTGGGGAAACCGCCCGGCGTACCTCGGGTTGAGGCCCACCATCTCCAGAAGTTCTCCCACCCGCCGGCGCTGTTGCTCACGGTTCATGCTGGTGTGGACGGCCATTTGCTCACCGATGGCGTCTCCTATCCGCATCCGGGGATTCAAAGAGGCATAGGGGTCCTGGAAGACGATCTGCATCTCCCGGCGGAGACTCCTCAGAGTGCTGCGGTCGGCTGTGGTGACGTCGATCACCTCCGACCCCCCTCCCTCCATCTCTCTGCGCAGCAGCACCTCTCCCGACGTGGGCTCTATGAGCCGGAGGATGCACCGGGCGGTGGTGGACTTGCCGCATCCGGACTCTCCCACCAGACCGAGCGTGGTTCCCCTGGGGATATCGAAGGAGACCCCCGAGACCGCAGAGACCACTCCCCGGGGGCGGCTGCTGAAGATGCCGCCGCCGACTTCGAAGTTCTTGACCAGGTTCCGCACCGAAATAGCCGAGTCGCTTTCCAACACGAGAGGTGTGATATCAGGTCCTTCGGCGGTCGTCATGCAACTCCGGGTGTATGGATGGAAGAACTTCGAGTGACTTCCAGATAGCTTATCACCGCGGGTTCGAGCATCGTTCGATAGCCTTGTATCGTCATGCAGAAGTTGTCCAGTTGTAAGGAGTAAGACAATGGCCGAGAGTTTCCGCGGCAAGATCGGCGCGCTGAGCGGCGAGGAGGTCGAGGCTTTCCTGGCGTCTCCCGCATTGGCGCGTTTTGCCTGCCTCAAGCCGGACGGGGCCCCCTACGTTATCCCGCTTTGGTACCAGTGGGACGGTGAAGCGCTGTGGTTTGTGGGCCGCCAGCGGGCGCGTTGGTGCGACTTCGTGGCCAATGATCCCCGGGTGTGCGTGGTGATCGACGCCGCCCACAGCCCACCGGACGAGTCGGGTCAAACCGCCGAGATTCCCAAGGTGTTTGTGGAAGGTCTGGCGGAGATCGCCGAGGAACCCAATGTCGGCGGCAAGTGGGTCCAGGTGGCCGAAGAGATGTCCCTGCGCTATCTGGGACCCAACGGCCCCAGCTACCTGGTCCCCACCCTCAAACAGCCCCGATGGCTGATCAAGGTGGTCCCCGAGAAGGTTAGGACCTGGCAGGGCGTGGCGTGGGCGCGGCGCTACTGGGTCGAGGGAACCGGCAGCCCCAGCTACGAAGAGGTGAATACCTAGACACCACCGACCCGGATTCTCACTTCGAACGCCTCGACGGCGTCCGGCCCACTCCCGGTCTCCGTCGGGCTGTTCCGTGTTGTGACGGGCGGCGCCGGCCCTTTCCGGGCTGGGGTCAGTCGACCACCGAGGGATCGGGGATGCGGGACATGATGGCGTACTCGTAGGCGGCCAGGGCGCTGGAGGGATGGCCGATCTCGGTGGAGGCGACCCGAGCCGCCTCGTCGGAGATGGGTATGGCGTCGGGAGATTTGACATGGACCTCGGCGACTCTCTCGGCGAGGAGGAACCATCCTATGGCCTCCTCCACGGACAATCCCACGGTTACCGGCCCGTGATTGCGCAGGAAGACCAGTTTGGCTTCATCGAGCGCCGCCGCGATGTGCTTGCCGGTGTCGGCGTCCATCACCTGGACCTCTTCGCCTTCGAAGATGGCCTGCGAGCGGTAGAAGGCGGTGGCCTCCTGGCAGATCATCCGGAAGGGACGCACGTTGGCGACCCAGGGGGTGCCGTAGGGAGTGTGGGTGTGGGCCACCGCCACCGACTCCGGCCGGGCATCGTGGATGGGGGCATGTATGTAATAGGCGGTCATGTTGATGGGACCCCGGCCTTCCACCACCTCTCCACCCGGGCCGACCAGCACCAGGTCTGCGACCGTGGCGTCGGGGAAGGACACGCCGTAGCGGAGCAGCCAGAAACAATCGGTCCGCTCGGGGTCGCGGGCCGTGATGTGGCCGTCCCCCAGGGAACCCCATCCGTACGCACCGAAGAGGCGGTAGGAGAGCGTTGCCTGTCGCTTGCGATGCAGGCGTAGTTCCTCGAGATTCTCGAATTCGGGTTCCACTGCCGACTCGCCGCTTCCGCCTGCCCAGACGGCGGAATTGCTGTTCATCTTGAGCACCTCCAAGCTAAGAGTCCTATCTAATGATATTGCGTCTGCGAAGATTCCGGTCTTTGGAACAAAGGCCCATACGGGGAGGATATACTCTCGCTTGATATAGCTTGTCCTACCAGGTTGGAGGCCGCAGCATGAGAGAAGAGGCGCGCTGTGTGATTGTGGGCGGGGGAGTGATGGGGGTGGCTCTCCTCTACCACCTGGCCCGCGAGGGATGGACCGACCTCGTCCTGGTCGAGAAGGACGAGTTGTCCTCGGGTTCCACATGGCACGCCGCCGGCCTGGTGCCTCATTTCATCGGCAGCCTGAACATGGCGAAGGTACACGCCTACGGCGCCGACCTGTACGGCCGCCTGGAGGAGGAGACCGGCATGAACACCGGTTGGCACGGTTGCGGCGCGGTCAGGCTGGCCACAAACCCCGACGAGGCCGACTGGTTCCGGTACGTCCACGGGGTGCTGGAATTGGTGGGGGTCGAGTCACACCTGGTGGGCCCCGATGAAATCCGCAGACTCCACCCGTTGGTGGACCCCGAGGGGGTGGTTATGGGATTGCACACCCCCGGCGACGGCTGGGCCGATCCGTCCTCCGCCACCAACTCCATGGCGGCCGGCGCCCGGCAACTGGGTGCGGAGATCGTGCGGCGAAACCGGGTGATCGATATGAACCAACTCCCCGACGGCAGATGGGAGACGATCACCGAGAAGGGGCGCATCGTCTCCGAGCATGTCGTGAACGCCGCCGGGCACTTCGGTCCGCAGTTGGGGGCCATGATCGGGCTGGAGATCCCCATAGTCTCGGTCATACACCATTACATCGTCACCGGGGCCATCCCCGAGGTGGCCGCTCTGGACTTCGAGATCCCGGTGCTCAGGGACCCGCGGGCGTCCTGTTACTACCGCCAGGAACACGACGGGATCCTGATCGGCCCCTACGAAACGGAGGGCTCCCTCTCATATGGGACCGACGGCATCGACTGGGACCTCACCTTCCACCTGCTTCCTCCCGACGTCGAGAAGCTGTTGCCCTACCTGGACCTCGCCGCTCGCCGCATCCCTGCCTTCGGGGAGGCAGGAATCAAACGGGTGGTGTGCGGCCCCATCACCCACACACCCGACTCCGGTATTCTGATGGGCCCCGCACCCGGTCTGAAGAACTACTGGATGTGCGTGGGAAGCTCGATCGGCATCTGCCAGGGTCCGGGAACCGGCAAGTATCTGGCGCAGTGGATGGTCCACGGCCAGACCGAGATCAATGTGGCCGAGTTCGATCCCCGCCGCTTCGGCCCCTACGCGCCGGGCGACTACACCCACGCCAAGGCCATCGACGAATACCACGAGATGTACCAGGTGCGCATGCCGGGCGAGTACCGCGAGGCGGGGAGACCGGTGAAACAGACCCCCCTGTACGACACCCTCGCCGCAAGGGGCGCCCAGTTCCAGGAGATCTTCGGATGGGAGCGAGCCCGGTACTTCTCGCCGGACGGGACCCCCGAGGAGTATTCCTTCCGTCGGTCCTCGGCCTTCGGGCCGGTGGGCGAGGAGGTCGAGGGAGTGCGTACCCGGGTGGGGGTGGCCGACCTGACCGCCTTCACCAAGCTGGAGGTGACCGGCCCCGATGCCGCCGCGCTCCTGGACCGTCTGGCTGCCAACCGCCTTCCGGTCCGGCCGGGGGGAATAAGGCTTGCCCACATGCTCACTACTCTGGGCGGCATCGAAGGGGAGGTGACCATCACCCGGCTGGGAGACGACCGTTTCTACCTGAACTCCTCGATCATGGCCGAACAGCACGACCAGGACTGGCTGCGCCAGCATGTCCTCGGCTCCGAGGAGGTTACGGTCACCGATGTCACCAACCAGCGAGGCATCCTGGCGGTGACCGGCCCCCGGTCGAGGGACCTGCTGGAGCGGATCACCGATGCCGACCTCACCACTCCGGCCTTTCCGTGGCTCACCGGGCAGCAGATCGAGGTGGCGGGCGTGGAGTGCCTGGCGCTGCGGGTCAGCTACGTCGGAGAACTGGGATGGGAGTTGCACCACCGGTTGGAAGAGATGCCCGGCCTCTACGCCGCCATCAGGGAGGCCGGGGAGGACCTGGGACTGGTCGACTTCGGGAGCTATGCCATGAACGTGATGCGCATCGAGAAGGCCTACAAGGCCCACGGGCTGGAACTGACCACCGAGATCACTCCTGTGGAGGCCGACATAGGGCGCTTCATCGACTACTCGAAGGACTTCCAGGGTAAGGATGCCACCCTGGAGAGGAGAGGTACAGACCTGGCCTGGGTGCTGGTGTACGGCGAGATGGACGCCGCCGACGCCGACTGCCGGGGGAACGAACCGGTCTACGGCAATGGGAAGATGATGGGACTCACCACTTCCGGCGCCTGGGGGTACTCGGTTGGCAAGAGCCTTTTCTTCGCCTACGTCCACCCCGACTACCGCTCGCCCGGTTCGGAGTTCGAGATACGGGTGATGGGCGACCGCCGCCGGGCCCGGGTGCTGCCCCGCCCGGCCTGGGACCCTCGCAGCGAGAGGCTGCGAGCCTGATGGCCAGGCGACGAGGCCGGCGTCCGGGAGGCAGGTCCGCCCGCATTGCCGCACGGGCGGCAGGTCTCAAGAGAGATGAACGTCCGGTCCGCCCCGGACTGTCCGGAGGTTCCTACCGACCGCTGACCGACTCGGACATGGAGAGTGTCTTCAACGCCTCCCTGGAGCTTCTCGAAGAGGTGGGAATGGGAGACCCCATCCCCGAGTTCATCGAAGCGGTGACGGCCAACGGTGGTTGGGTTGACGACCTCGACAGGCTGTGTTTTCCCAGGTCGCTGGTGGAACGGGCCATCGAGATGGCGGCCAAGTCCTGGGTCTGGCACGGTATCGACGAGAGCCGTTCCATCGAGCTTGCCGACAGGAAGGTCCACTTCGGGACGGCCGGAGCGG
>CAYWGY010000036.1:0-13441 GCA_964458055.1 uncultured Acidimicrobiaceae bacterium
GGTTCCTCCACCACCCCCGAAGATGCGGATCCTCCCCGGGCTCCTCTCTTCTGCCAACTGGTGGAGGTAGCGGAAGAATTCCATGTGGCCCCCCTGGTAACAGGTGACCGCCACCGCTTGAGCGTCTTCCTGGACGGCGGCATCGACGATGTCGGGCACGGAGCGGTTGTGCCCAAGATGGATGACTTCGGCGCCGGAGGAAGCCAGGATGCGCCGGAAGAGGTTGATTGAGGCGTCGTGACCGTCGAAGAGCGTGGTGGCGGTGATGAACCGTACCGGGAATGTGGGGCCGGTGGCCCTGCGTTCTGCCATGGTCCTCCACTCGGTTGCCTGCCCGGCGAACCCTTCCAAGGATACAGGCAGGCCTTTGCGATGGCGAGAGGGCTGTCGGGCGGGAGGGCTCCAAAAGGGGAGCTTTTGCGGGGGAGGGATGGGGCAAAAAGCTAGTCTTGAGTCGACCTACTACGGAGGTCGAGCACATGGCAGAAGAGGTAAGGGGAATAGTTTCCCTCGAAAAGGGAGCTCCCGTCTCCCTCGAAACGGTGGTCGTTCCCGACCCGGGTCCGGGCGAGGCCCGGGTGGCAGTAAAGGCCTGCGGTGTATGTCACACCGATCTGCACTACCGGGAGGGTGGGATAAACGATGACTATCCCTTCTTCCTGGGTCATGAGGCCGCCGGGATAGTGGAGTCGGTGGGGCCGGACGTAACAAAGATCGCCCCCGGCGACTTCGTAGTCCTGAACTGGAGGGCGATTTGCGGGGACTGCCGGGCATGCGACAGGGGACGTCCCTGGTACTGTTTCGCCACTCATAACGCCACCCAGAAGATGACCCTGGCCGACGGCACCGAACTCTCTCCGGCGTTGGGCATCGGCGCATTCGCAGAGTTGACCCTGGTGGCTGCCGGCCAGGCCACAAAGGTGGACAGCCGGGCGCGGCCCGAGGCGGCCGGACTGTTGGGATGCGGCGTTATGGCAGGCATCGGCGCTGCCATCAACACCGGCGGAGTGGGCCGGGGCGACTCGGTGGCGGTGATCGGCTGCGGGGGCGTGGGCTCGGGTTCCATCGTCGGATCAAAGCTTGCAGGCGCCGCGACGATCATCGGAGTGGACATCGACGACCGGAAGCTGGAGTGGGCGGAGGGCTTCGGCGCCACTCACACCATCAACTCCCGTAACGAGGACCCGGTGGAACGGATCCGGGAGATAACCGGGGGCCATGGAGCGGACGTGGTTGTGGAGGCGATCGGGCTGCCGGAGACCTACGAGCAGGCCTTCTATGCCCGCGATCTCGCCGGGGTGGTTGTTCTGGTCGGCGTGCCGACTCCGGACATGAAGATCGAACTTCCCTTCATCGAGGTGTTCGGTCGCGGTGGGGCCTTGAAGTCATCCTGGTACGGCGACTGCTTGCCGGAGAGGGACTTCCCGATGCTGATCGACCTCTACCTGCAGGGGCGCCTGGACCTGGACGGGTTCGTCAGCGAGACGATCGGCGTCGGCGAGGTGGAGGAGGCCTTCCATCGCATGGAACGGGGCGAGGTTCTGCGCTCGGTGGTGGTCTTCGACTAACCCTCGCCCGGGTAGGGTTGTCCTGCGGTTCCTCCAATGTGGCAATTAAACCGCCCGGCGGGGGTTGACTTACCTGTCGGGAGGGACCCATATTGGAGGAATCAGCACAAACGCCGTCTCGAATCCCGAGCTCATACCCGGGGCGCCGTCAGAGACTTCCGACCGGAAGCCCGCCCGTTGCATTGGCGCGAGGCTCCGCGCTCGGACCATGGACCGGTGGTGGTGGGGGTGGGGCCCGGAGGGAGGGGCTTGTCGGAAAACTATCGCGACATAGCCCTTCTTCGACGGGGAGGCTTCTACCAGCCCCGGGCTCGCCACTCTCCGGTGTGAGGCTTCTCTGTGGCCACGGTGGTGTCATTGGCGCCATGGCCGGGGAAGACGACGGTCGGGTCCGGGAAGGTCGAGAGGAGGCGCTCCACCGAGTCCATTACCTGGCCGAAGGAGGAGTAGTCCCACTGAGTCGCGCCCGGCCCGCCGGGGAAGAGGGTGTCTCCGGTGAGCAGCCAGGGCTCGAGGACGAAGGTGGTCGAGCCGGGGGTGTGGCCGGGGGTGTGGACAGAGTGCAGGAGTAGGTCTCCCACCTCGATCTCCTGGCCGTCTTGGATCAATCCGTCGGGTGACGTCTTCTCGATTCCGGCAGCGTCCAGCAAGAAGATGTCCTCCGGGTTCAGGAGGAACGGCACTCCCAGTTTTTCGCTTACCCGGTCGACCGCCTGGAGATGGTCGGCGTGGCCATGGGTTGTGAGGATCGCCTGGATGTCGTAGTCGCCGACCGCGTCGAGGATCACGTCGGCTTCGTTGGCGGCGTCGATGATCACCGCTTTCCGGGTATTGGAGCAGCCCACGATATATACGTTGTTCTCGAACGGTCCCACCAGGAGCTTTATCAGATGCGCCCCCTCGATTCGATGCTCCCACCTGTTCATAGCCATTTGCCTTTCTGGGTTCGGGCTTGTGGGTCGAAAGGATACCAACGCCAACGGGGAATTTTTCAGAGCGGGGAGCCCGGGCCGTTAGCCTGGGGGTCATGCGAGCTTGGCGTTTACATGAACTGACCGGTCCGGGTGCGATGTCATTGGACGAGGTCCCTGATCCCGCTCCCGGCGAGGGAGAAGTACTGATCAGTCCCCGGATAATTGCCTTGAACCATCTCGACATATGGGTGACCCACGGTATGCCCGCCCCTCCCGCCCTGCCTCACGTCCTGGGTGGCGACGGCGCCGGCACGGTGGAAGCTGTAGGGCCGGGGGTGGAGGGGCTCAGCGTGGGAGATGAGGTGGTCATCAACCCTTCGCTCTCCTGCGGCTCATGCCCGGTCTGCGATGGCGGGGAGACCGTCTACTGCCGCTCCTTCGGGGTGCTGGGGGAACACAGCCAGGGAACGCTGGCCGAAAAGGTGGTGCTCCCTGCTCGCAACGCCGCTCCCAAGCCTTCGAATCTGTCCTGGGAGACGGCCGGGTCCTTCTCGCTGGCGGCCGGAACCGCATTTCGCATGTTGCGACGCGGGCGCCTGCGGGCGGGGGAGACCCTGTTGGTGGTGGGTGTCGGCGGAGGCGTTTCGAGCGCCGCCGCTCTGTTGGGAGCCTCGCTGGGCGCCCGGGTCTTCGTCACATCGAGGGACGAGGAGAAGGTAGCGTGGGCTGTCGCCAACGGCGCCGAGGCGGGCTTCGACTCCAGCGGACCATTCTCGAAGGAACTCAAGGCTGCCGCCGGCGGACTGGCTGACGTGGTCATCGAGAACGTGGGCCCGGCCACCTGGGGACAGTCACTGCGGTCGCTCGGGCTGGGAGGCCGCATGGTGGTGTGCGGGGGAACCAGTGGCGCAAAGGCGCAGATCTCCATCCCGGCTCTTTTCTTCCGGCAGTTGGAGATCATCGGGTCCACCATGTACACCCCCTCCGAGTATGGTGATCTCCTGGGCCTGCTGGCCTCCGGAAAGGCCCAGGCGCCGCCGGTGGACAAGGTGTTTCCATTCGAGGAGTTGCCGGCCGCCATGACGCATCTCGACTCGGCTCGCCAACTTGGAAAGGTCGCTCTGTCGCTGGACTGAAGCTTCGCTGAGGGGAGCTACCCGGCCAACTTGGCGATCAGTCCGGCGGGGAGAGTTTTGCGGAGTTTTGCGTTGTCCTGAGTATGGCCGGTTTTGGCATGGGTTTTCAGGGTGATGCAAAACGTAGGGGTGGTTTTGTGGGGGTTGAGAGTTTGATGTTGGTACTCACACAGTCGGCAGGATTCTGCATGCCCTGCGAAAAAACGGCCTGCTGACGAGGACCTCGACACAGAGCCGTGGGCCATCGGTGGAGTACGGACCAGGTCCGAGGTTTCCCGTCAACCAGTAGTCCAGTTGCTCTTGTTGTCACGACCGATTGCAGGCGCAGGGTTGGAGTGAGGCCCGAGCCACTCCTCCGCGCCCTCGGCAGAGAGAGGCGGCAGGATACCCTGAGGACATGGGTCCGACGGTGATCGGAGGAATTGGGAGGCTCGCAAACGCGGTATTGTGGTTGGGAACAACGGATATACTGAGGGTTTCGGCCCTGCGTCGATACCCGAAAAGTCGCCGAATTGGGGGCGTAGAACAGTCTGGAGTGTTCGCTGGCCTGTCAAGCCAGAGGTCGCGGGTTCAAATCCCGTCGTCCCCGCCACGGGTTAAGAGGCCAGGTAGCTCAGTTGGCAGAGTATCGGTCTGAAAAACCGAGGGTCGGCAGTTCGATTCTGCCCCTGGCCACCGATTCAGGATGATTTCTATGCATCCGTCGTGGGATCTCGCCCGTTGGACAGAGGATCCTCCCGTGCTGGAAGGTGGGATTTACCGGGTGTTCTCGGAGTCCTTCCGTCGTGATCCGGCCAGGGTGGCCCTCGAGACACCGGATGGCGTTGCGCTGACCTACGGAGAACTCGGTCCCCGGGTCGACCTTGCCCGGCTGGGACTCGCAGATTGCGGAGTGGCCCCGGGAGATCGGGTGCTGGCCTATGTGGAGAAGTCGGTGGCAAGTGTCCTGCTCTATCTGGCCTGCCTTAGCCGAGGGGCGGTGTACATTCCGGTCAATCCCGGCTACACCCCGGCCGAACTGGCCCCGATGGTCCAAGACGCCCGGCCCCGGTTGGTGGTCTGCGATGCCTCCCGGCGGCCGGAGGTGGCCGAGAGCACCCGCGGGTTTGACGTCGGTGTGCTTCAACCGGATGGGCTGGTCGTTGCTCCCGGCGGTCTGTCGGGAGCGCGGCGTGCCGGCAGGCAGAGAGGCCCGACCGGGAGCGATCCTGCCGTGGTCCTTTACACCTCCGGGACCACCGGAAAGCCGCGGGGGGCGGTGCTCACCCACCGGGCGGTGCTCGCCAACGGCCTGGCGCTGTGCCGGGTGTGGGACTTCACATGCGAAGACGTGCTGGTGCATGCTCTTCCCCTCTTCCACACCCATGGCCTCCTGGTGGCCCTCAACTGCGCTCTCCTGAGCGGGTCCTCGATCAGGTTCATGACATCCTTTGATCCAATCACGGCTCTCGGGCTGTGGAAGGGCGCCACGGTCTTCATGGGAGTTCCCACCTACTACACCAGAATGCTGGCTGAGGAGGCGCTCTCGCCGGCGGCCGCCCAGGGAATGCGGCTGCTGACATGCGGGTCGGCGCCGCTCCTGCCCCGGGTGTGGGAGGATTTCCATCGTTACACCGGTCACCGGATCGTGGAGAGGTACGGAATGACCGAAGTCGGGATCATCACTTCCAACCCCGTGGACGGAGAGCGGTTGCCCGGAACGGTGGGTTTCCCCTTGGAGGGCGTCGAGGTCAAGGTGGTGGACCGCACCGGCGCCGAGGTGGGGCCGGGGGTGGTCGGGGAACTGTGCACTGCCAGCGCCGGGGCCTTCTCGGGATACCTCAACCAGCCTGACCAGACAGCACTGATAGTGGATGAGGACGGCTGGGTCTCCACCGGCGACCTGGCATCCGTCGACGTAGAAGGACGGGTTACGCTGGCAGGAAGGGCCAAGGACCTGGTGATCACGGGGGGATTGAATGTCCACCCCCTGGAGGTGGAGACCGTTCTCGATTCGCTGCCGGGAGTGATGGAGTCGGCGGTGTTCGGCGTTCCTCACCCCGACTTCGGCGAGGGAGTGGTGGCGGCTGTCATCTGGGATGGTGAAGGCGAGGCCTCCCCTCAACGCCTCCGCCGCGCGCTGGCTTCGCGGTTGGCCGGGCACAAGATCCCCAAACGGATCCTGGTAGCCCCCAGCCTGCCGCGCAACGCCATGGGCAAGGTCCAGAAGAACGTTCTGCGCTCCCGTCACGCCAACCTCTTCGAAGCTGCGGTAGGAGCCGATGACTGAGGGGAACCGGGAGAGGGGAGGGGTATTCGCTTGAGAGCGGGATTGTGGTGTTGGGTCAGTTCTCGGAGTGGCGCAGGAATTCTTCGATCTCGGCGATCATCTGGTCGCGGGCGTCCTCGAGGTCGTCGAGTTGCAGATCGGAGTCTCTTTCCACCTCTTCCTCCAGTTGCTGTATGTATCCCGCCAGGTCTTCGGACTCGGCCACCACAGCGTCTAGTTTCCGTCTGAAGCTGGCCACCTCCACCTCCAGGGGTGACGGCTGGAGATCCAGGCGGAGTATCTCGGAGGCCTTGTTGATGAGGGCCAGGCTGGCGGGCGGGTACTCCTGCGTCGAGAGATAGTGGGGCACCGCCGCCCACAGGGTCATGGCGTCCCAGCCTTCCTTGGTGAAGGCATCATGGAGAACGCCGATGATCCCGGTGGGACCCTCGTAGTTGGACGTGAAGAGGCCGTGACGGGCCAGTCGATCGGGACGGGCGGCCCGGCCCACCATCGGCACCGGGAAGGTATGGGAGATCTGGCCCATGAAGGCCCCCATCGTCAGCACCCTTTCCACCCCGGCGGCACGGCACAGGTCCAGAACCCGGCGGACGTACGACTTCCATCGGGCGTGGGGCTCGTCCCCGATGATCACCAGGATGGGAGGATGTCCCGAAGGTGTGGTGAGATATACCTTGGTGCTGGGCCAACTCAGGGAGATGTCGCCGCTCTGCCGGTAATGGATCTGAGGACGGAGCACCTGGAAGTCGATGTAGTCCTCGGCGTCTATCTCTTCCAGGAGCACCGACGGATGCACGGTGAGCACATGTTCAACCGCCCGGCTGGAGGCTTCTCCGGCATCCCCCCAGCCCCGATAGGCCACCAAGGCAGTCGGCCGTCCCAAGGGCTCATACTTACGCCAGTTGACCTGCGACACGTCCTTAAGGCTACTCCGGCGGGGATATCGCCGCCCACTGGCGATGGTCGGGGTCGGTGAACGGATAGCTCCAGGGCAGGGCCTCCTCGAGCTGGCCGGCCAGATTGTAGAGGACCTCCTCCCTTCCGAAGGGTCCGACCAGTTGAACGCCCACCGGATGCCCGGAGGCTGTTCGGTGAAGAGGAAGGCTCATGGCAGGCTGGCCGGTCATGTTGAACAGCCAGGTGTTGGGAATGCGGTCCATGTTCCTCTTCGCCACGTCCTCCATCAACTCGAACGCCGCGCCCTTGTCTTTCCCCGAGAGCACCTCAGCCAGCCGCTCCTTCTCCTGAGAATCGGGTTGGAGAAGGCCGTGCTGCCAGGGCGGGACGCCCAGGGTGGACGTGATCAGAACGTCGTGGTCCTCCATGATCTTCCCCAGTTGGCGTCCGTAACTGCGCACCAGAAACAAATTGGCGGCAAACTCGGTGGCCGAGATTCCCTCGCCGGCCTTCACAGCCAACTGGTTGGCCGGTTCAAGCAGGGTCCGGTCGATGCCGAAGGCCCCCACCATCCAGGCGGTGTCCACCGACGAGAGGGTCAACATCGCTCTGCGGCCCGGTCCCGGGGTGATGCCGGTTGTGACCGTCTCGACCCTGTGGCCGAGTTCCTCCAGGAGGGAGGCGGTCCGGTCGATCGCCTCCCGGTTCTCGGGCGCCAGGGAGACGTCATTGGTCACCGCGCCCTCGACCACTCCGATCCTCAGCGGGCGAGGCGGGGCGGCCACTGCCTCCAGGTAGGCGGTCTTGGGAGGAGGCGCGGCGTAGGGGTCTCCCGGCTCGGGTCCATGGCTCAGGTCCAGGAATGCTGCCGAGTCCCTCACCGTCCTGGATACGACGTGCGAGGCGGACAGCCCGTACCATCCCTCACCCACCACCGGACCCACCGGGTTCCTTCCCCTGGTGGGTTTCAGTCCCACCAAGCCGCATGCAGAACTGGGAATCCGGATGGAGCCGCCGCCGTCGCTGGCGTGGGCCGCCGGGACCATTCCGGAGGCCACGGCCGCGGCCGCCCCTCCCGAGGAGCCTCCCGCGGTTATCTCGGGATCCCAGGGGTTGTAGGTGATTCCGTGGATGGCGGGTTCGGTGACCGATGACATCCCGAACTCCGGAGTGGAGGTCTTCCCCGCTATTGCCAGGCCCCCGGCCAGGTATCGGGAAGTTAGGGTCGACGTGAAGGTCGGGACAAAGCCCAGCAGGGCCCGCGATCCTGCAGTGGTGGGGACCCCTTCCCAGAACTGGCCGAGATCCTTGAGGAGGAAGGGGACGCCTGCCAGGAGGCTCGGGGGAAGTTCGGCCTCCGCCAGCCGTGCCGCCCGGTCATAGGTTTTGTGGACCACTGCGTTCAGGGCGGGGTTGAGGCGCTCGATCTGTTGGATGGCAGCTTCGAGGACCTCGGTGGCCGTCACTTCCCCTCCGGCAATGAGTTCGGCCAAGCCGATGGCGTCGTAGCTGCGATATTCCGTTGGTTCCATGGGGTTAATGATGGCAACATCGCCGGGTGGAAGCCAACACGGGGAGGCCATGTAGCCCGGTAGGATTGCGTTCTTGGTGGGAAGGATGCTCGAATGTCATTGATTTCGCACTTGAGCGGCGTTTTTGGTTCCGCTTTCGGAGAACTGGGTCTCGACGCCGCTTTCGGGCGGGTGTTTCCGTCCCAGCGTCCCGAGTTGGGCGACTTCCAATGCAACGGGGCGTTGGCCGCTGCCAGGGTGGCGCGCCAGCCCCCGGCACGCCTGGCGGCGAGAGTGGCCGAACTCACTGGCTCCGATCCCAGATTCGCCGAGGTCGCCCCGGCCGGACCCGGTTTTGTCAACATCCGTCTGTCCGACTCCTTCTTGGCACGGTGGGTTGGTGAGATGGCCGCTGACCCTCGTCTGGGAGTTCCCCGAACCGCCGTCCCCCGGCATGTGGTGGTGGACTACGGCGGTCCCAACGTCGCCAAGCCCATGCACGTGGGTCACCTGCGCTCCAGCATCATCGGAGACTCACTGGCCCGGATATTCTCCCTGATCGGTCACCGGGTAACCCGTGATCCTCACTTCGGTGACTGGGGAACCCAGATGGGGATGCTGATCGTCGGGATCCGGGAGCGCTACGGGGACCTGCCCTATTTCAAGGAGGGAGCCCAGGATTATCCCGCGGAGTCCCCCGTCACCCTCGCCGAGTTGTCCGAGATCTATCCGAAGGTGGCCGAGCGGTGCCGGGCCGACACAGGCTGGGCCGAGGCGGCCCGAAAGGCCACCCTGGAGTTGCAGCGAGGCCGACCGGGCTATATGGCCTTATGGAAGCAGATGGTGCGGGTTTCCATGCAGAGCCAGCGAGCCGACTTCGCCCGGTTGGGGATCCGGTTCGACCTCTGGTACGGGGAGAGCACCGTGGCCGGCCGGATAGAGAAGATGATCGGGAGAATGGAGGAGAGCGGACTGGTTGTCGAAAGCGAGGGGGCCACGGTGGTGGAGCTTCCCGCTTCGCCGGATCGGGGGCCACTGCCGCCGCTGATCCTCCGCAAGTCCGACGGGGCGGCTCTTTATGCCACCACCGACCTTGCCACCATCGAGATGCGGGCAGATGACCTGGATGCCGACCTGATTCTCTATGTTGTGGACGCCCGGCAGTCCGACCATTTCCGCGGGGTGTTCCGGGCCGCCCGGCTCACCGGGCTGGTCGCGCCCGAGGTTGGTTTGGAGCACATCGGTTTCGGCACCATGAACGGCGCTGACGGGAGACCGTTCCGGACCCGGGAGGGAGGCGTGGTCCGGCTGGGTGAACTGATCGAGACCGTCACCGACGCGGCTCGCCGCCGGTTGGAAGAGAACGACCTGGCCAAGGCCTATCCGGTCGGGGAGCGGCGGGCCATCGCCGAGGCGGTTGGCCTGGCGGCTCTGAAATTCGGCGACCTGTCGACCCACCGGGCTTCCAATTATGTGTTCGATCCGGATCGGTTTTCCTCCTTCAGCGGCAGGACCGGCCCCTACCTGCAATACGGGGTGGTGCGGATCCGCTCACTCCTGGCAAGAGCGAGGGCCCGGGACCTGAGACCGGGTCCGTTGATGGCGCCGTCCCGGACAGTCGAACGTGACTTGATGCTGTCACTGACGCTGATGCCGGAGGCGCTGAATCGGGCGGCATCCGAGCGCGCCCCCCATCATTTGGCGGAGTACTGCTACCGTGTGGCCACTCACTTCACCCGGTTCTACGACCGCTGCCACATTCTCAGCGAGCCCGACCCGGGCCGCCGGAGCGCCTGGCTCAGCCTGGCGGCTTACACCGGGGAGGTACTGGAAATGCTTCTGGATCTCTTGGGAATCAATGTTCCCGAGCGGATGTGAGCCGGATTCACCCCGGTGTGGGCAGCAGCACCATGATCAGGATGATCCAGGCGCCGAATAGCAGGTAGGGGTCCCACCGGGTCTTCCACGTCTCAAATCGGACCGACACCCAGCCGATGATGGGAGGTACGACGCAGGAACAGATGAGCCCCGCCACCCCGGCTGCCCGGACCGTGGAGCGAGCGTAGGGAATCGCGGCGGGCAAGCCTTCGGGCAAAGGCAGCAACGTACCAACAAGGACGAGGGTCAGCGAGACTGCCAGGCCCGCCCCCACGCGTCCTGCGGTGCGCCGCCACGGGTCCTGTTCAGCTTCCAGGGCAGAAGCGCCGAAGGACGCCTCGGCGCCCAGGCCCAGTATTGCCCCACCGATGGCTCCCACCACGGCAATGGATCCCAGGGCCTCCATCATGGTCAGGTCCGGTCCCCCCTCCACGAATCCCACCTCCAGCAGAAGGGAAGCCAACGCGAGGCCCAGCAGGGCGACCCCTGCCGCGGAGAACCCCACCCGCAGCATGGAGCGAAAGGAACCGGCCGCCAGGCGATACCAGTCTCTCAGGTCGAATGTGGTTGGATCAGCGGGAGCCGTCATCTGCCGTCCGTCTCCGAGAGTGCCTGGCGGTATAGCTCCACCGGATGGAGCACCCGGTATCCGGCGCCAAGATGTGATCGCAACTGCATCTCGCAGCCGGGGTTGGCGCTGGCAACCACCGTGGCGCCCGTCCGGTGTACTTCTTCGACCTTTTTCCGCCCGAGGTGGAGAGAGGTTTCGGGACGGAGAATCGAATAGAAACCGGCCGCCCCGCAGCACATGGGGTCGACATCGGAGACCTGGTAACCGGCGGCATCCAGTATCAGGGCCGGTTGGTCGGTTATGCGCTGGGCGTTGCGGAGGTGACAGGGATGCTGGAGCGCCGCCTTCCCACGGTCGGCCCCCAGCCGGGGCAACCTGCCCTCCTCTATGGCCTCGGCCACCAGTTCGGTGATGTCTCGGACCTGCCAACCCTCTTCAGGGGTGGCCCCGGACACCCAGTGGGGGTAGTCCTTGAGGTGTGCGGAGCAGCCTGCGGCGTCTGACACCACGTAGTCAACTCCGGCGAAGGCGGCAACATTTCGGGAGGCCATGGCCTGGGCGCCCGCGGCGGCTCCGTCATGGGCTGCCAACGCGCCGCAACAGGTTTGGGAGGGGGGGACCACCACCTTGTATCCCGCGCGGGTCAACAGGTCGATGCTCGCTCGGTGAACATCGCCGAACCAGGACCCCATGATGCACCCGACCAGGAATCCCACCGTCGCTCGGGGAGGTCCCTCCGGATCGAAGGTCTTTCCAGCCACTGTCGGCGGTATCCATCTCATCCTCCTCATTCCAGCCAGGCCCCTCCGAAGCCGGCGGGGCGCCACGCGGGCCAACCCGGTGCGCTGCACCAGCGCTGCTCCCCAGGTGATGACTGCAACTATTGCCCGGCTGCCGAGCCAGGTGACCAGGATCCACTCCCGGAACCGCCGTCCGGCCCCGCGGCGACTCGCCGAGATCTCGGCGCGGGCGCCTTCCAGCACCCTCCCGTAGGGAACCAGGCTGGGACAGGCCGGCTCGCAGGCGCGACATCCCAGGCAAAAGGAGATCGTCTCCTCGAAGACCTCTTCGATCTCGGTTACTCCATCAAGGACGGCGGCCATCGCCGTGAGGCGCCCCCGGGGAGAATCGGTCTCCTTTCCGGTGAGTCGGAAGGTCGGACAATGGGGCAGGCACAAACCGCACTGGATGCATTTGGAGAGTTCGGATCGGGTGGGGGCATACGGTGTCTGGTAACCCATCAGACGCCTCCGGGCAGCCGTCCGGGATTGAGCACCCCGAAGGGGTCGAACCCGGCCACCAGCCTGCGTTGGAAGTCGAGACCGGGAGGTGGAGTCCCCCAGGGATCGATGGCCTCATAGAGAGTCTCGGGGCCGCCGGTGAGCACCAGGGCGCCACCCATGGATTCCACCCAACTCCGTAGATCCCCGACCGGTCCGGCATCCACTTCATCCGCGCCGCACTCGACGATGCCGACCCCGTGCTGGGCCACGTAGTCCCATGAGCGGGGCAGCCGGTCCAACGCCTCGGCCAGGCGGGAGGGCGGTACTCGCAACGACCAGGTCATGACGCCCGAGGGGGGCGGCGGCCAGGCATGTCCGGCCTGGATCTCGTCACCCAGCAGGGCTGCCTGCGCGTCGACCTCTGCGGGAGTACCCCACAGGAAGGCCCGGTGGCCTTCGGGGGTGGAGAGTACGGCCAGGGGCCGGTACAGCGAGGCCAGGGCGGCAGCGGGCTCGTCCAGGCTCACGCTGATCTTGGCGGCCGGGGTGGGGATGAGCTTCAGGCACACCGAACCGATCAGCCCCATCCTTCCCAGGGAGCCGACCATCAACCGGGGAATGTCGTAGCCGGTGACGTTCTTGACCACCCGCCCTCCGCTGCGCACGATGCGCCCATCGCCGGTCACCACCGTGGCCTCCAGCAACCGGTCCCTGGTGGGTCCGTACCGGAAACGGTGGTAGTTGCTCAGCCCGGTGGCCAGGGCGCCCCCGATCGTGGCGGAGGGGGAGTGCTGTGGCAACAGAGTGGTCTGGCGGTGCTCGGCCACTGTCTCCTCAACCTCGGCAATCGGGGTTCCCGCTCCGGCAACCACGGTGAGATCCTCGGGTTCCCACACGTCAATGGTGTTCAGGGAGGTGGTGGTCAGCACCACATCCGGATGCACCCGGTAGCCGTACCCCTGGTGGTTTCCCCCACCCCATACCAGTACATTCATCCGGTTGTCCGTGGCGATGCGCAGCACCTCGGCGGCCTGCTCCAGGGTTGATGGCGCCAGGGCAATCTCTGCCGGGGGAAGGGCCTGATGGGAGTCGGGGTCGGCGATCGGGATGCCGGCGAACCGGGTCTTCACACCCAGGCGCCCTCCGGCACCGGTCGCCCGAAGTCGAAACACCGCGATCCCTCGGGAAGCACCTTACCGGGGTTGAACACACCCGTGGTGTCGAAGGCCTCCTTTACCCTGGCCTGGGCATCGAGGTCGACATCGGTGAACATCAAGGGCATCAGATGGCGCTTCTCGATTCCTATTCCGTGTTCTCCCGACAGGACTCCCCCCTCCTCGACGCAGATCTGGACCAACTCGTCGGCTGCAGCCTTGACCTGGTCGAGCCGACCAGGCTCGGAGGCGTCGAAAGCCATCAGGGGATGGAGGTTTCCGTCGCCGGCGTGGTAGACGTTCATCTTGGTGATGTCGTG
>CAYWGY010000036.1:13451-15550 GCA_964458055.1 uncultured Acidimicrobiaceae bacterium
CCTTTCGCATGGCCTCGACCAGGCGGGTCCGAGGCACCACGGTGTCGTGGAGGTAGTAGTCGGGCGCTGCCTGCGCTATCGCTCCGAATGCCGACTTGCGGCTCTTCCAGAGGATTTCCCGCTCTTCGGCAGAGACCGCCACCTGCACGGAAATGGCGTTGTTCAAGCGGGCGATCTCCGAGACGATCTCCGCCTCGGCATCCACGGCTTCTGTCACCCCGGTGACCTCGGCCAGCAGCAGAGCGCCGGCTTCGATGGGAAGTCCGGCGTGCAGCCAGTTCTCGATGGCCTGCATCATCAGTTGGTCCATCATCTCGAGGGCGGCGGGAATCAACCCTGCCGCGATTATGCCCGAGACGGTGGCGGCGGCGTCCTCAATGGTGGGAAATGCCACGGCCATGGTGCGCACGTCGGGAGCGTTGGGGGTGAGCTTGACCAAGGCTCGGGTAACGATTCCCAGGGTTCCCTCCGAGCCGACCATGATCCCCCTAACATCTAGTCCGATGGGGTCGGGCGCCGGTCCCCCCACGACTATCACCTCTCCGGTGTCGGTGACCACCTCCAGTGCCAGGATGTGGTTGACCGTACTGCCCTCAGCCAGGCAGTGGGGGCCCCCCGAGTTGCAGGCGATGTTGCCGCCCACCGTGCAGGCGGACTGCGAGGAGGGGTCGGGGGCGAAGTGAAGACCGTAGGGCGTGGTGATCCTCGACAACTCCAGGTTGATGACGCCCGGGCCGTGCGATTCTCAGGGTCTATGTCCTCAATCCGGTTCATCCTGGTGGTGACCAGCACCACTCCTCCCACCTCGGGCACCGCGCCTGCCGACAGACCGGTTCCCGCGCCCCGAGCCACCACCGGGACGTCATGGCGGCGGGCGGCCCTGACCACCATCGCCACCTCCTCGGTTGTCTCGGCCATCACAACCACGGTGGGGTTCCCTCTATACACGCCGGCGTCCTTGGCGAAGAGGTGCCGCTCCAACACCGAGTCCATGACTCGGTCCTCTCCCACGGCCCGCACGAGTTCATGGCGGAGTCCGATGTTGGTCTCGACAAGCGCGGCAGCCATATTGGGTTAGAATACCAACCGGCCTCAGTAGCCGATCCTGTGGAGCGCATGCCCGTAGAAGCCCGTCCCACCCCCAATCCCAACGCCATGAAGTTCACCGTTGGTGTACCGGTGGGCGGTCCTGTCACCTACCTGGCCGGTAGGGACACCGGCGATCCGCTGGCGGCGGCCATCCTTTCCATCGAAGGGGTGGTGTCGGTGTTCTGGACTGCCGACTTCGTGACAGTCAGCAAGGAGGCTGGAGCGGACTGGAGTTCCATCCACCCGGCGGTGCTCGCGATACTGAAAGACCGTTTCGCTAAGGACTGAATCCCCTAGCCGCCCGCGGGAACCGGTGCTCCGTCGGGTCCGAACCACATGCTGACCGGCCATGAAATGTCGGCGGTATCGACGACGGCCCACTGCACCCGCCAGACATCACCGGTGCGGCTCACCAGGGGTTCGCCCGCAGGAGTGCCCGCCCCGCTGAGCAACAACTCGTCCCGCGCTCCCCTTATGACGTGCGCGGGAGGGGCCTGCGACGGTTCCCCCAGCCACCACCGGGCGGGGGTCGTCTCCGGAACAGGGACGAAGCGGGGAAGATCCACGATGGCGGGGACCTCCAATCCCATGTCCATCACCACCTCTATCGCCTGGGTTGGCAGCCGACTGTAGGTGACGCCGTCGGCGGAGACCAGTCGCCGGAGCAGCACGACCATCCGCCAGCGCCCATCGCCATGTGGTTCTGCCTGCACTGTTCTTGCCCACTCCACGTAGGAGAGCGACTCCGGGGGTGGGATGAGGTCGACCTCCGGAAGCCACTCCCGTATCGCCGGAGACCACTCCGTTCCGTCCAGCGAGAAGAACTCCTGGACGAACCACTCGCCATAGGCGCCCGCCTGTTGAGCGACCAGCCCGTCTCCGTCTGCCCGTTCTCCCCCGTCGGCCCGAAGGTCGGCCTCGCTGAAGGAAGGGAGAGTCTCGGTCGACGGCACCTGGGTGAGGGTGCTTTCGGCGGGCGGAATTGCGGTAATCGTGGTGGGGACGGCAGC
>CAYWGY010000037.1:0-8552 GCA_964458055.1 uncultured Acidimicrobiaceae bacterium
ATCAAGGTTGGGGACCGTCACCACCGTGCGCACCGAGTCGAGCGCCTCGATGATCTCCCCCAGTGCCTCACGCCGGTCGAAGGGTCTGCCTCCGTAGGAATAGCCGTCGGCGGCCAGCAGGACCACCGGGTCGATCTGGCCGAAGCGGTCAACCACCCCTGCCACTCCGAAGTCGGCCGAGGTGGAACTGAACAGGGCCCCCAGGCTGGCGGTGGCGATCATCAGCACCACGGTCTCGGGCCGGTTGGGCATCCAGGCCGCCACCCGGTCACCGGGGCCCACCCCGCGGGCGCGCAGGGCGCCGGCGGCGGCCGCCACCTGGGAACGGAGTTGGCTCCAGGTCAGATCCAGGGACGACCCGTCCTCGCACCGGTAGAGAATCGCCGCCGAGTCGTCATCGACGCCTCTTCCGTCCAGGAGGTTCGAGGCCACGCTGACGTGGGCGTCCGGGAAGAACCCGGCCGACATCATCGAGTCGCCGGGCACGAAGCTGCGTCGGCCCTTGTGCCCGAGCATTCCCACATGGTCCCAGACGGTCTCCCAGAAGAGGTCGACGTTGTCCACACTCCATCGGTGGAGTTCGACCGAGTCGGCTATCTCCAGTCCGTAGCGACCGTTGACCTCGTGGCGGAGGGAGGTCATCGCAGAACCCGCGATCCGTTCGGCCGAGGGCGCCCACAGGGGCTGGGTGTCCATGAGCCCTAAAGGGTATCGCCGGTCACCGCACCCTCCAGCGGTGAGATCCGCATACAGGATTGGCGGTGAGCCTTCATCCAGGGGGCGACGGTGGGAAAACCGTTCGGCGGTCGCGCCCGATCGGGGAGAATCCCGGATGCCGACGGTCGTCACCTTCGGGCATGCACCAGAATTCGCGCGAAGGGGATGGTGTACACGTCTTCTCCGGTAAGGGTCATCCCGGCAACCTGTTCTCCCACCTGCGCCACCAAGGCGTCGTAGAGCGCGGGCGGGAGGTGTGATCGATACCCCGTCAGCGCCTGGGTGCGCAGCCAGCCCACGAGTTGGGGATGGGAGAACCGGCGTGGCTGGACCTGTGCCTGCAGTCGCTGACCACTTCCGAAGGGCGAGGCCGCCAGGAGCCGCCGGTATTCGGGAAGTGACGGCCAGCGGTGGTGTGGCGGGCGTCCCTGCAGGTACGAGCGGTACGGTGGCTGATCGGCAACCTCGGAGACGAGATCGAGGATGTCGGCGACGTTGCTCTCCTCCGCGAAGCTGGCGATGAAGTGCCCGCCGGGCGCCAGGGCGCCGAAGATGTTCTCCAAGACCGACGGATGGTCTTCGATGGCCACCCAGTGCAGGCAGGCAATGGAGACCACGGCTGCGAATCGCCCGTGGCATCTTAGCTGTTGGACGGAGAGGACGTGGAAGCGCACTCGGGGGTGCCGGTGCCTGCGGGCGGCATCTATCTGGCTGGGCGAGGCGTCTATGCCCACGACTTGTGCGCCGGGATAGCGGTCTGCCAGGGAGACGGTCAGATCGCCTGTCCCGCAGCCGACGTCGAGGACGAGGTCGCCGGACGATAGTCCGAGGTCCCACAGGACGGGTGGATCGAAGGCTCGATGGTGCGAGGTGTGCCGGCGGTATTCGTCTCCGTTCCAGAAGTCATCGCCTGCCGACCCGCTCGGGCGGTGGATGACCATCTCTTCTGCTGGACGGGTGTGCTCGTTGTTCATGGCGGCTGCAGAGGTGAGGGTACCTTGGCCGGCGGGCGCCTCTCCGGCGCCGATGGTCGGCAAGGGAAAACCGGACAAATGGGCCGCTTTCGACGAAGGGGCGGCTCCCTTTGCGGCCTTGCCGGGGACTGTTTCTTCCGCGTTTTCCGGGTTCTGGAACAATTCTCTACCTTACGCCAAGCAGTAGGATTTGAGAACTTCCGATCATCGGGACTCCATGTCCAAAGAAAAAGGGCAGGTCAGAGGAGGTTCTAACCGTCGCTAACGTTCCTCGATTGCGTTGTTGGAGGCTCTTTGTTAGCTTTGCTAACATTTAACTATCTTATCACTCTCCATATATGCTTAAGGTCTATGAAAGCGACTGATTTGCATTCTCAATCGAGCACCACAAACGAAGATCTGGGAGTTTTCATTAACAGGCTCCTTAACACCGTTTCCAAGGGAACAGCCGCACTGATCGCCCGCTACGAACTTTTCCCACTGGAGTTCTTCCTACTGAGGTCTTTCCTGGTAAAGGAAGAGTGGACTGCCAAGGAGTTGAAGGAAGTTCTCCCTGTCGATCTGTCCCGGATAAGTCGGATGGTCTCCAAGCTGGTTGACCGGGGACTCATCTACCGACAGCGGGATGCCGGTGATCGCCGGGTGGTGATACTGAGGCTGACCGGCAGTGGCAGGGAGTTCACGACGGAACTCAATGACCGCTTGAGTTCCCACAACGCCAGGCTCTTGGAGGGAGTCAGCGAAAAGGACAGGCAGGTCTTCTTCGCCACCATTTCCAAGATCATCGCCAACAACGCCGCCATAGCGGCCAGGAAGACAATCTGAGGCTACCCGGGGCGCCGTGACCGGAGTGCCTGTTGGCGGCAGGCTTTCCGTCATGTCACAAGAACCGGACGCGAGCTGCGGCGACGGTGTTGTGGATCGTGGCCGGTCGTATTCTCTTTAGGCGCTCGGGCCGTCCGCCCGGGTGGTGGTTGTGTCGGGAGTCACCGGTCCGGAGAAAAGCTGGATTCCGCTATTCCCTTTGACAAATAGTTAACCACACGGTGTCCCAAAGGCGCTTTACAATTAGTTAATGCTTTTGAACACCTAGTAAATCCATGGGACGGTATTACCCCAAGGGCTAGTAATTCACCTGGCCACTTTAGTTGTATTGTGCCAATAAAGTCGGCGCCTTGTTTTTCCGACAAAGTGGCGATGCCCTGCTAAGGGGTGACGGTGTCCTACCAGGAAAAGGGGCGATCCACGCCGGCGAGTTTGACGCCCGTCAGAGCCGAGGCATCCAGCGACAGAGCCCGAAGGTCTTCCATCTCGAGGTTGTGCACGCTCGACTTCCCGCAGGCCTTGGCGAGCATGGTGATCTCCATGGTCATGGCCGTCAGGTACCGGGCCACCCGGTCGGCGGCGGCGTCCACATGCAACCGGGTCTCCAGGTGGGGGTCCTGGGTGGTGATCCCGACCGGGCAGCGGCCGGTGTGGCAGTGGTGACACTTTCCCGGAGAGGTGCCTATCTTCCGGTAGTCCTCCACGTACCTGGGCGAGTTGCATCCCAGGGCCATCAGGGCGGCAGTGCCGATCATCACCGCGTCTGCGCCCAGCGCAAGCGCCTTGGCGGCGTCGGTCCCGTTGCGGATCCCCCCGGCGGCCACCAGTTTCACCTCTCCGGACATGCCGCTCTCCTCCAGAGCTTCCCGGGCGGCCGGAATGGCGGCCATGGTGGGGATGCCGGTGTGGTCCAGGAGCAACTCCGGGGATGCGCCGGTGCCGCCCTCGGCGCCGTCCAGGACCACCACGTCGGCGACCTTGGCGGCCATCGCCACATCGAAGCGGGGGCGGGTGGCGCCCAGTTTCACGAAGATGGGGATGCGGTAGCCGGTGGCCTCCCGGAGTTCTTCGACCTTGATCAACAGATCGTCTGCGCCCAGGAAGTCGGGGTGGCGGACGGTGGAACGCTGGTCGACTCCGACGGGCAGAGACCTCATCCGGGCGACCCGGTCGGAGATCTTCATTCCCAGGAGAAGTCCTCCGGTGCCGGGCTTGGCGCCCTGGCCGATCACGATTTCGATCCCGTCGGCCTGGCGGAGGTGTTCGAGGTCGAGGCCGTACCGGGAGGGGGTCATCTGGTACACCATGGTCTTGGAGGCCTCGCGTTCCTCGGGGAGCATGCCGCCCTCGCCGCTGCAGGTCATGGTGCCCACCTTGGATGCGCCGTGCCCCAGGGCGGCCTTGGCCGAGGCCGACAGGGCGCCGAAGGACATGGAGGCGATGTAGATGGGGATATCGAGTTCGACGGGGTTCGAGACCAGACCCGGCCGGTCTCCCAGCACCGTCTTGGTCTCGCAACTCTCCCGGTAGCCCTCAAGGGGAAGCCGGGTGGCGGTGGCGGGCACGAACACGAGGTCGTTCCAGTTGGCCATGCGCCGGTTGGCCGTGGTGAAGCCCCTGATCTGGTAGCGTCCCAGCCTCGACATGGCGTGGATGTCGGCGATGTCCTTGGGAGTCCACCGGATGCTCTCCCCGTGGTCGTAGGAGGAGGGGATCCCCGCCGGACGCCCGTCGACAGCGCCGTCTCGGAGAGCGACCAGGTCTTCGTGGGAGAGTCCGTTCGGAGAGTCGTTAATGCTCAGATCATCAGCCATGCGGAGGAGTCCCTACTTTCGAAATACCAAAGTCGCTGTCCCGACACGACCTTCTTCCAGTCCCTTGTGGAGTCGGCCAATCCCAGGCCGGCCAGGAGCCTCTCCACGTCTTCGGCCTCCTCGGCGGGTGGTTCCACGGCGTGGCTGTCCACTCCCAGTGACTTGATGTCGCCCGCCACCCAGACGGCGCCCTGCCACAGCGAATCCCCCGTGGCGTCTCCGGCGTCGCCCAGGGTGATGATGCGACCGGTGTGAGCCATGAAGCCGCTCAGGTAGCCGATGTCGCCCTCAACGACGATGTCTCCACCCTTCTGCGCCACCCCGCACCGCGGTCCGGCGCTGCCCTTGATGTGTATGAGTCCGCCGCGCATCGAGGCGCCCACGCTCATCCCCGCATAGCCATCGATGGTGATGTTCCCCTCGGCCATGGCCTCTCCCACTCCCCATCCGCAGTCACCCTCCACATGGATGACTCCGCCGCTGTTGAGGCCCCCGCAGTAATAGCCCACGTTGCCGAGGATGCGCACGGGGGTGTCCTCGGTGAGCGCCACCGCCAGGTTGTGACGGGAAAGCGGTTCGGTGACCACTATCTCGGTGGCGGTGAGCGCCGCCTCCCGAATGTCGCGGTTGACATCTCTCAGGGGGCGGTCGCCGGCCTCGACCGTGACCACTGTCATGCGGCAATCGCCTTGTCCGGTCGGCACTCCCAGGTCGTGTACTCGGCGGGTCCGTCGTAGTTGATAACCGGGTAGTCGGCGCGATACACCTTCCGGACCGCCTGCTCCTCGGTGGCGGTGGCCATGTTGCCGTTCTCCCTTATCTCGGCCAGGGGCTTGATCGCCCACTTATCCTTGGCCATCCCCATCTGGTCGGGAGTGGCGGCCAGGTAGGTGAAGACGCCGTCCATCTCGGTGAGAGAGAGCTTCAAGGCCTCCTCGAGGGTGAGGCCCCGGCTCATCTGGTCGGAGATCCACACGGCGATCATCTCCGAGTCGTTGTCGGTGAAGAACCGGTAGCCCTTCCGGATCAGGCGGTCTCGGGTCAACCAGTAGTTGGTGAGCTGGCCGTTGTGGACGATGGCGATGTCGGGGAACGGCCTCGCCCAGAACGGGTGGGAAGCTGTGGGATACACCTTGGACTCGGTGGCCATCCGGGCATTGGCGATGCCATGGGTGCCGATGTAGCTCCCGAGGTCGTGTTTTTCCATGACATCCTCTGCGTTGCCGACGTCCTTGATGATCTCGAGGCTGCGCCCCACCGACTGGATCTCGAATCCGTCGATGGCGTCGGCCTCCTCCAACCACTCCACCAACTCCGACGAGGGGTCTGTCATGGTCATCCTCACCGAGACGTGGGGTTGCTTGAGACCGTCCCAGGTGGGGTCGGAGAGGAAATCGGAGCCGTGGTCCTTGAGGATGGAGTGGAATGTCTCGAGATCGCTGTCCAGTCCGCGCCTGTTGACGCTGACCACCCGCACGATGTAGCCGGTGGAGAGGGTGGGTCCGTACAGGGCGAACCCGGTGGAGTCGCTTCCCCGGTGGGCCATGGCCTGCATCATGGCCACCAGATCGGCGCCGACCGGGCCAGGCTCACGGAGGATTCTTCCTGCTATTCCACACATAGGTCGGGCTCCTTGATCGCTTCGCTGTCCGGTTTGGCGTGACGGGTAGAACTATTACCAGTGATTTTACTCGCCGTGAATCTCCGTCAACCGCAGGAGCAGCCGCAACTGGGCGTCAGCCTCGTCCTGGCGCATGGGGACCGTGTAGGGAGGCATGGGTGGGATGAAGATGGCGGTGATCGTGCCCGGCAGGGGGATTATCTCGACCCGCTGACCTCCGGGTCCCACCAGGAGACGGACATGTTTGAGTTCAGCCCGGGGTATCAGCTTCCGGACCTGCCCGTCGCCGTTGGCCCGCTCCGCCACCGCCCGGGCGTGGCTGGTCTGGGAGCGGGTGGCGAAACGCCCGTGCTTGAAGTTATAGGAGATGCGTTCGGGTTTGGCGCCGGGGTTTCCCTTCAGCGTCACCCACAGGGTGTCCAACAGGGCGCCGAAGATACGAACCCTCCCGGAGAATCCCACCGCAAGGCGCACGCCGCCATCCAGTCGGGCCCTCACCTGCCGGTGTCCCTCGGTCACCTCATAGTCGATGTTGAACTTCTCCAGGGCCGCCCGGGGTTCTTCCAGGATCCTCCGCCTCCGGGTCTCGTACAGCCCCGACATGCGTCTGCGTATGTTGAAGACAGAGGGCTGGGGGGGCTTGGTGTCACTCATGTCGAGACCATCGGGGAGGCGCACCTCAAGTGTATCGACAAACCCGGACCGGTCCTTCGGACGCCCGGAAAAAGAGAGAAGGCCCACGCTTGAGGGCGTGGGCCTTCTCCTTGCAGGGGTCGTGAGTGGAGATCAGCCGCCGTGAAGCTCCTCTTCGAGATGGCTTTCCATTCCGGAGGCGCCCCGGAGGGCATAAGAGATGACCGCGGCCACGAGCGATCCTCCCAGGATCCAGAGAGCCAGGGGGATGAAGGTGCTGTGAGCCCCGGCGAAAGCCTGGTAGATACCGTAGATGGTGGCGATAGCGCCGATGATGGGCACTATCAGGGGAAGCCGGAAGGGACGGTCGACGTCCGGGTCGTTCATCCGGCTGATGATCACCAGCAGATGGTAGACCACATAGAGGATCAGCCAGACGTAGGCGCCGGCGAAGATGAGGTCGACCACCGAACTTGCGTAGTTACCAACCAACACGTAGATGACGGCGGTGACGACGATGGCCGTCCACGGAGTGCGGTACCGGGGATGCAGGTAGGAGAAGACCCGGGACAGCGGCCCGAAGAAGTGACCGTTCCGGGAGATCCCATAGAGGATCCGCGGCATGCCTGCGTAGACGATGGTCATCGAGGCGAAGGTGGCGAGCACGCTGGCGACCGCCATCAGGGTCCGGCCACCGCTACCCCAGAACTCGCGTCCGACAAACAACTGCGTGCAGTTGCCGGCGCATCCCGAGGCATCCAGGCCGGCCTGCCAGGTGCCGGTGGGGTCGGTTCCGATCACGCCGAAACCCATGAAGAGCGAGGTGGCCAGGATGGCGACCAGGCCCCAGACGATGCCCTTGGGAATCATGCGTCCCGGATCCTTGGTCTCTTCGGCCAGCGGGCCGACGAACTCGATACCGATGAACGACCAGATGGCGATCACAAGCCCTGCGGCGATCACCCCTTCCGATCCGAACCAGTCCCACATGCTCAGCCCGGCGTCCCAGTTGCCTGCGCTCCAGCCTCCGGTGTTTCCGGCGCCGAAGTATCCGAACAGGCCGAAGATCCAGCGGATGGCGAGCATCACCACCACGACCAGCAATTCCACCCTGGCGAGGATCTCTATGCCCAGGAGGTTGGGGATCACCGCGAGGATGGTCATGCCGATAATCCAGGGAAGCAGGCTCTCTTCCATGATGCTCAGGTCGTCGGAGACGAAGAGGGCCCGGAGACCGAAAGCCCCGGCATTGGTTTCCAGGGCGCCGACGAAGGCGAACATCGCATAGAAGGAGAAGCCCAGGAAGACTCCCGTGATTGCTGCCTTGGCGCCTTTGCCCCCGAAGGCGGCCGCACCGTAGTCGTAAAGTGCTCCCGCCTTGGGGTAGGCCACCGCCAACTCGGCGGCGGAAAGGCCCAGGAGAAGGTTGATTACAAAGGCCATCAGCAAGGCCATGGCAAAGGCTGTGCCGATGCCGATCCACCCTTCGAAGTCCGATACCAGGGTGGAACTGGCTACCACCAGCCCGACCCCGGCCATAAAGACGTCCCGGGTAGTTAGCGCCTTGATAAGGCCCTGATCTGTACTAGAGGTCAATGGGATCCTCCTTACATGGCTAAATTGCGCGGCGAACCTCCCGGGCCCGCCCCACTCGAATGTCCAACATGACTATACCGATCCACTCTCACTCCTACCGTAAAAGCTCCAAAAACATTGCTTTTTACATTTCGTCAATCAGGAGGGCATCCACTTCTATCTCCACCATCATGTCTTCCATCGTCAATCCTGCCTCCACGCCGGTGAGCACGGGCTCGATACCCCGGAAACGCTCCCCGTGGGCGCGGATGAACCCGCCGGCGGCGGCAGCCATGTCCGAGAGGAACGCCCGGGTCCTGACGACATCCGAGAGTGAGGCTCCCACCTCGCCCAGGGCCTTGTCGATGCGGTCCAGGATGTAGTGGGTCTGAG
>CAYWGY010000037.1:8562-12714 GCA_964458055.1 uncultured Acidimicrobiaceae bacterium
TCACCGGGGGCGTGCAGCTTTCCGCTGGGCTCGATGGCGGTTGTGCCTGCCACGAACACGAACGGCCCCACCCGGCGAGCCCGCACGTATGAGCCCACCTCTTCGAAACGTCCCCCTCCCCGGGCGGTGCGGATCACGACCATTGAACGGTGCCTTCTTCCTGCCTCAGGAGCCGTTCCCCACTTTAGTTGGTCGTCCTTGCTCAAACGGTTCGGCCACGGGCGGCGGACCCCGGCCGGCTCAAAGAGGGGCGGTGGGGCTCGTACCCGTCCGGGTCGTGCAGGTAGAGTGGTGAAACAAATCCCCGGCGCCACTTTCTTATGACCGATTACCAGCCAGAGACAACCTCCGGAATACCCCTGAAGCTGCTGTACGGGACCGAAGACGTTCCCGACGGCATCCGGGAGGCGTTGGAGGCGCCGCCCGGGAGCGCGCCCTACCTGCGGGGCGCCTATCCCCGCATGTACCGGGACCGGGCGTGGAGGATCTTCCAACTGTCGGGCTACGGGAATCCCGAGGACATGAACGAGCGGCTGAAGTTCCTGCTGTTCGAGGCGGGGGAGACGGGGATCATCATCAAGCACGACCGCATGACCGACGATCACCTCTATGACGTCGACCATCCCGAGATCGTGGAGCGGCGAGAGGACGTGGGCCTGACCGGCACGGTGACGGTGGGCCTGCGTGATTACGAGACCATCCTGTCGGACCTGCCGCTCGAGTCCATCTACGCCAAGCCGGGAGGCGGCGTGCCGCAATCCGCGGTGTACACCCTGCCCTCGTACTGGTCGGTGGCTGCCCGCCGGGGCATCCCGCTGGAGAGGATCGCCGGCACCGGCCAGAGCGACTTCTTCCTCACCTACCTGGGATGTCCCACCAAGGAGCAGATCCCCCCCGAGGCGGCGATCCGGTTCAACCTCGATCTCATCGAATGGTGCTCCGAGCGAATGCCCCGCTGGGTGCCGGTCTCCATCGCCGGCTACAACGCCGCCGACAGCGGTCTCTCCGCACCCCAGGAACTGGGTGCGGTGATGGCCAATGCCGCCCAGTACCTGGACATGATCGCCGCTCGCGGCCGGGTGGATGTGGAAAGGCTGGCCCACCGCATAGGAGGGATGAACTTCCGGGTCTCGATGGAGATCTTCGAGGACGCCGCCAAACTCAGGGCGGCCCGGAAGATGTGGTCGGACATGCTGGAGCAGCGCTACGGGATCACAAACGAGAAAGCCCGACAGATGCGAATCCATGTGGTGACCGCCGGGAGCGCCATGACCTACCAGGAGCCGTTCAACAACATCGTGCGGGGAACCCTCATGGCCTTCGCCTCGGTGCTGGGAGGCACCCAGTCGCTGGGGGTCTCCGGCTACGACGAGGCGATGTCCATTCCCTCCGACCACGCCCATCTGATGTCCATCCGCATCCAGCAGATCCTCCAGAACGAGATCAACCTGCGGGAGGTGGCCGACCCCCTGGGAGGGAGTTTCTTCATCGAGTCCCTCACCGGAGAACTGGAGCAGCGGGGATGGGAGTTCTTCGAACGGATCCAGTCCCGGGGAGGCTTCCTGGCCGTCCTCGACGACGGGTTCCTGCTGGAGTGCGCCGAGGAGAACAACCAGCGCATCGCCTGGGGAGTGGAGTCGGGTGAGCGGGGGATTGTTGGGGTGAACGTACACACCATCGACGACCCCATAATGGACGTGCAGGCCTTCGAGGGTCGCTCGGGTGCGCAGACCTGGGAGATGGCCATGGGACGCCTCTCCGAACTGCGTCGCACCCGCCACCGGAAGGGGGCCGTGGCGGCCCTGCGTGACCTGGAGTCCGCGTGCCGTGACGAGTCGGTCAACGCCATTCCCGCCTTCATGGACGCGGTCAGCGCCGACGCCTCGATAGGGGAGATCGGCGATGTGTTGAGAGAGACCTTCGGCGACTGGCAGGTTCCGATCAGTGTCTGAGATGGAACCGCCGCGGCCGCCGGCGAGGGTGCTGGTGGCAAAGAGCAGCCTCGACGGTCACTGGAGGGGGGTGGCGGTGGTTTCCCGTGCCCTGCGGGAGGCGGGCTTCGAGGTGATCCTCGGCGGCATGCTCCGTCCGAGCGAGATCGCCGGCGTGGCCGCGGCGGAGGACGTGGACCTGGTGGGCATCAACGTGGGAGGCCGGGTGGAGGTGGTGGAGAGGGCACTGGACGAGATGGATGCGGCCGGCGTCGGGGACATCCCGGTGTTCGTGGGAGGAACCGTCCCGCCACAGGCGATATCCCGCCTGACGGGACGAGGAGTGGGAGTCTTTCCCCCGGGGAGTTCGCTGGCGGCAATCGTGGAGGCTGCCCTCCGGTTGACCGGTCGCGACACCCCTTCGGGCGGACAGGCCCCTGCTCGCCTCTAGTACCTTTAAGCTGACGATCTGCAACAGAGGAGATGCCAAGATGGTGATGACTCCCAGCGAGGCCTTTGTCGAAACTCTCAGGACCGAAGGCGTGACCGATGTACCCGGAATAGTGGGTTCAGCCTTCATGGACGCCCTGGACCTCTTCCCGGCTGCGGGGATCCGCTTCGTGCCCGTCCGCCACGAGCAAAACGCCGCCCACATGGCGGACACCTACGCTCGGGCAACCGGCCGCCCTGCTGTGTGCACCGCCCAGAACGGTCCGGGGATCACCAACATGGTGACGGGGATCGCGGCCGCATATCACGCGCACTCTCCGGTGGTGATAGTCACTCCCTCGGCCACCTCGGGTTCGGTGGGCCTGGACGGATTCCAAGAGGTGGAACAGCTCTCCATCTTCCGCAGCATCACGAAATTCCAGCTGCAGGTGCCCCGGCCGGACCGGATGGCCGAGTCGATGAGGACCGCCTTTCGCATGGCCATGGCCCACCTGGGGCCTGTGCAGGTGGACATTCCCCGCGACTTTTTCTACGGCGAGTCCCACGAGCAGGTCCTTTCTCCCAACCAGTACCGCTCCGAGGAGCGGGGAGCGGGTGATCCGGCCCTTCTGGATCGGGCCGCCTCCATCCTGGCCGGGGCGGAGAACCCGGTGATCGTGGCCGGCTACGGGGTGGTGCTCTCGGACGCCTATTCGGAGACCGCCCGGCTGGCCGAACAGCTGAGCGCTCCGGTGGCAACCTCCTATCTTCACAACGACGCCTTCCCGTACACCCACCCGCTCTCTGTCGGCCCGCTCGGGTACATGGGCTCGAAGGCCGCCATGGAACTGATGGCCGAGGCGGACGTGGTGCTGATGCTGGGATGCCGGATCAACGTTTTCGGAACGGTCCCCCAGTACGGGCTCGATTTCTATCCCCACAACGCCAGGGTGGTCCAGATCGACATAGATCCCGAACAACTCGGGCGCTCCAAGCCGATCGAGTTGGGAGTGATCGCCGACGCCCGCCAGGCCGCCGTCGCCATCTCGGCGCGGCTGGCGACCGCGGGGGATCGCCCGGTGAACCAGGCGCGACTCGATCGGGTGGCCGAGGCCAAGGCCCGCTGGGAGAAGGAACTCTCCGCCCGTTCGGCCTCCGACGCCACTCCCATCAGCCCCCGAAGGGCCTTGAGCGAGTTGGCGGCCCAACTCACCGACGACACCTTCGTCACCACCGACATCGGCAACATCTGCTCGGTCTCCAACGGTTACCTCCGTTTCACCAAGCCACGCCGTTTCATGGCCGCCATGGGCTTCGGGAACTGCGGGTTCGCCTACCCGGGCGCCCTGGGCGCCAAGCTGGCCTCCCCCGGTTCGCCGGCGGTGGCCATCATCGGCGACGGCGCCTGGGGGATGAGTCTCAACGAGGTGATGACCGCCGTCGAGGAGGACCTGCCGGTGACCGCCGTGGTCTTCAACAACCAGCAGTGGGGAGCTGAGAAGCGCAACCAGATAGACTTCTACGACGACCGGTTCGTGGGCACCAACATCGGCCACCAACTGGGAGGATTCCATTTTGCCGACATCGCCACCGCCATGGGTGGACGCGGGATCAGGGTCACCGATCCCGCCGATCTCAAGGACGCCTTCGGGGAGGCCATCGATCCGGAGGTGGCTACGGTGGTGGAGGTGATGGTGGATCCCGAGGAGTTGGCCGAGCCCTTCCGCCGCGACGCCCTGCAACAGCCGGTCCGGCACCTCGATCGCTACCGCCACCTGGCCGCCAGAACCTA
>CAYWGY010000037.1:12724-13980 GCA_964458055.1 uncultured Acidimicrobiaceae bacterium
CAGGGGAGAGGGCATCCGCATCTGGGACCAGGACGGGAACTCGTTCATCGACGGTCTGGCCGGGTTGTTCTCCGTCCAGATCGGCCACGGGCGGGCCGACATCGCCGCGGCCGCAGGCGAGCAGATGAAGACCCTGGCCTTCATGCCATCGTGGTCGGCCACCACACCGGTCACCATCGAGGCGTCCAACATGATCGCCTCCCTGGCGCCGGGCGACCTTGACGTGGTGTTCCTGGTCTCTTCGGGTTCGGAGGCGGTGGAGTCGGCCATCAAGTTCTCCCGCCAGTATCACTCGGCCCGCAACGAACCCCGCCGGGTGAAGGTGATCAGCCGGAACCTGTCCTATCACGGGACCACCATGGGCGCTCTCTCGGCGACCGGGCTTCCCGGGATCCGCGAGGCCTACGGTCCGCTCCTCTACGGGTTCCGCAAGGTCCCCAACACCCTGGGATTCGACGACGGCGTGGAGGCCGCCGCCCGGGTGGAGCAGGCCATCTTGGAGGAGGGCCCCGAGACGGTGGCGATGGTGCTGGCCGAGCCGGTGCAGAACGGGGGAGGCTCGATCGTTCCCCCCGCCGGCTACTGGAAGGAGTTGCGCCGGATCTGTGACAAGTACGGCGTGTTGCTGTGCGCCGACGAGGTGATCAACGGGTTCGGGCGCCTGGGAGACTGGTTCGGGTCCGGGATCATGGGAGTGGTCCCCGATCTTCTCACCTTCGCCAAGGGCGCCACCTCCTCCTACGCGCCCATAGGGGGTCTGCTGATCCGCCAGCCCGTCTTTGAGGAGTTGATTGACTCTCACATCGGCACCTTCAACCACGGGGCCACCTGGGGAGGCCATCCGGTGGTGGCCGCCACCGCGGTTGCCAATCTGACCGCTCTCCAGAACGAGGACGTGGTTGGGAACGTCAGCCGGTTGGGCGGGTATTTCCGGGAGCGGTTGGAAGCCATGGCGGCCGGTCACCGGATGGTGAGCGACGTCCGGGGCATGGGCTTCTTCTACGCGGTGGAGTTGACCGCCGACCGGGAGACCGGGAGGAGGCTCACGCCGGAGCAGGCAGGTGTCCTGTTGAAGGAGACCCTGCCGCCCATCATGATGGAGGCGGGTCTCTACACCCGCGCCGATGACCGGGGCGAACCGAAGATCCTCCTGTGCCCGCCGCTGATCTCGACGCGTACGGATATCGACGACATCGTCTCGATGGTGGACCGCACCCTCGATCGGGTCGGCGCGATGGAGTGGTGAGATCACCGCT
>CAYWGY010000037.1:13990-15355 GCA_964458055.1 uncultured Acidimicrobiaceae bacterium
ATAATTGAGACGCACATTGTTTAGTCACCGGGAGCTGTCCTCATGAGCATTTCCAACATCGCCGGAGTCGTACGACACCACGCCGCCTCCCAGCCCGACAAGGTCGCGCTGGTCTACGAATCCGAGGAAGTCACAGTCGCCGGATTGGACGAGCGCTCGAGTCGCACCGCCAACGCCATGGCCGCGGCCGGGGTGGGTCACGGGGACCATGTGGGGTTCTTGGACAAGAACTGCATGGAGTTCTTCGACTTCCTCTTCGGTGCGGCCAAGCTGGGAGCGGTGCACGCCGGCATCAACTGGCGGCTGGCGCCCGGAGAGATCACCGGGGTGGTGAACGACGCCGAGATCAAGCTGCTGGTGGTGGGACAGGAGTACGTGCCGGTCCTCGACGAGATCGAAGCCGACCTGGCAACCGTCGAGAAGATCCTGGTGGTGGGCGGCCACGAGCGTCACCAGTCCTTCGACGAGTGGCGCGACGGCTACCCGGCCGACGATCCGGGGGGAGGCGCCAACGGCGACGAGACGGTGTTCCTGCTGTATTCCTCGGGCACCACCGGGTTCCCCAAGGGGGTGATGATCCCCAACGACGCCTTCATGGAACTAAAGAAGATGTGCTCGCCCATGTGGGGGTTCGACGGAGACTCGGTGAATCTGATCAACCTGCCCATGTTCCACATCGGCGGCGTGGGATGGTCGTGCCTGGGCCTTTACAACGGCAACACCTCCATAATCGCCCGCGACAATATCCCGCAGCTGCTGGTGGACCTGACCGTGAGCCACCGGGTGACCAACGCCTTCCTGGTGCCGGTGCTCCTGCAGTTCATGCTGGCCGTGCCCGGAGTGGAGGAGGCTGACTTCTCGGCCTTGAAGACCATCGTCTACGGCGGGTCTCCCATCTCCGAGGAGGTGCTCCGCGGCTCCATCGAGGTGCTGGGCTGCGAATTCGCCGGCGCCTACGGATTGACCGAGTCCTGCAACGGGGTTACCACGCTGTTCCCTGACGAGCACGACCCGGGTGGTCCCCTTGCCCACCGGATGCTCTCGGTGGGGCGCCCCCATCCCAATGTTGAACTGAAGATCGTCGACCCCGTGTCCACCGAGGACCTCGGGGTGGACGAGGTGGGTGAGATCTGGTTGCGCTCCCCCCAGTTGATGAGCGGTTACTGGAAGAACCCCCAGGCCACGGCCGAGACTGTCGACGAGGACGGATGGATGCGGACCGGAGACGCCGGGTCGGTGGATGCCGACGGGTTCGTCTACATCCGCGACCGGATCAAGGACATGATCATCTCCGGAGGCGAGAATATCTATCCCGCCGAGGTGGAGAACGCGCTGATGGAACATCCCGGGATAGCGGACGTGGCG
>CAYWGY010000038.1:0-15147 GCA_964458055.1 uncultured Acidimicrobiaceae bacterium
AACTTGCTGTGAGTGATGTGCATAACTACTCCTATGGTCGCCTTGCTTCCAAGTCCAATTCGGGTCCTATTGCGAGCCTAATAAGATCTCCCTCGGGTGATAGTCATATGCAAACACTTACCTTGATGCATAAGCGCTTGTTTTTGCGCTTTGATTTGGCAAGGCGTTGCACCAGAGATCGGTGATACCGCTCTTCATTCATCGTGACTTCACCCAACGCAACGACGAGACACCTCAATCGCTCGGCTCAGCAGAGGCATACAGCATCGCGGGGCAGACCGGGCCGACTAGAGTCGGGACAATGCAAAGGCTTGGAAACTCCATGGCCCTGGTGAGAGCCTCCTGGGAGGTGCTCAAGGCCGACAAGGAACTAATGCTGCTCCCGCTCATCTCGATGATCGCCACCGCCGTCACCCTGGTGCTGTTCTTCATCCCGGTTGTGGTTTCAGGACTTGACGGCGCGAACTTCCTGCTCCTGGTTGTGATGTACTTCGTACTCGCCTACATCACCGTCTTCTTCAACGCCGCCCTCATAAGCGCGGCACATGAACGACTGGAAGGTGGGGACCCCACCGTCGGGAGCGCCATCCGGGGAGCAGCATCGCGAGCCGGCCGGATTGCGGGATGGGCCCTCGTCTCCGGGTTGGTGTCGGCGATTCTTCGGACCCTGGAAGAGCGAGCCGGGGTCCTGGGGAGCATTGTCATCCGGATGGTGGGAATGGCTTGGAGCGTGGTCACTTTCCTGGTACTGCCCATCATCGTTATCGAGGGAACCGGGGCTATCGAAGCTATCAAGGGCTCAGTCAGCCTCTTTCGCAGAACCTGGGGAGAGAACCTGGGCGCCCAGATCGGATTTGGCCTGGTTGGCTTCCTGGTGTCGCTTCCCGGAGTCGCCCTGATCGTGCTCGGCATAATGTGGGGAGGCGGGGCAGTCTTCCTGATTGTCCTGGGCGCCCTGTGGATGCTCCTGGTAATCGTGGTCATGTCGGCGCTGTCGGGAATCTTCCAGACCGCCCTCTATCACTTCGCCGTCGACGGTCAGGCGCCTTCCGGATACTTCGACGACGGGATCATGTCCAAGGCATTCGGTCCCCGCCGTCGCCGATTCGGCAGGTAACGCCCACCCCCCTGAATCGGCACCCGACCACGGTCCCCTTCAACCCCGGGGTGGCCGATAGTCGACTCCTGTGGCTACGTATCTCCAGCGACGCCTGACGGCTTTGCTGATTCCCACCCGCGGGGTGGACTTCCATCGGGGAGTTTCCATCCCGGTTTCCTCGAGCCAGACTTCCGTACTCTCACCAAGGGCAATCCCGTCGTGGCGTCCGTGCAATCCGAGAGCCTGGGTGAGCTTGCCGGGCCCATCGCAAATGTGATCGCTGCGACCCCTGCGGTCGATCATGGATTCGACGCCCCACTCGGGGAGGCCACCGCGCAGCAGCACAGCCTGCCCCTCGCCGCGGGCGCCTGTCACCACATTGGCGCACCAGTGAATCCCGTAGGAACGGTAAACGTAAAGGGTTCCCGCGTCGGCGAACATGCTGCGATTCCGGCGGGTGGGACCGGCGAAGGCGTGACTGGCAGGATCATCGGCGCCGCCGTAGGCCTCCACCTCACACAGCAGGACCGAGGTTTGTACTTCGCCGATCGCAGTTACCAGCCTCTTGCCCACCAACCCTTCAGCCACCGCCGTCACCGGCCCGGCAAAGGCGCCAGGCATCAGACGGCGAGACCCTCTCCCTCCCGAGGCTTGGGCGTTTTTGGTGACCACCCGTTCGGATTGTATCTCCTCGTTGCCCACCCCTACCCGAGTCCAGAGCTGTTCAAAGACCCGGATTGGCTCACGAGGCCGGCACTGTTGTCTTATCATCCGTCGGCAGACATCTAAGAGCACCGAGAGGAGATGTTATGGATACTTCGGACAGAATTGTGATGGGCCGAACCCTCACAGTGGGCTCGCTGTTACTACTTGCGGCGGGTTTCATCACCCCGGGCCGCCTGCTGATTGAACGCACCTCCGGACTCGACATGGCAGGCATGAATCAGGTGCTGGTAGACAACGCCGTACTCACAAACGTCTCGGCGGTGGCGGCCATTCTCGCCTTCGGGCTGATCATCTATGCCCTGGTGAAGATGTGGCCGTTCACTCAGTCGTTGGATGGCAGGATCCGGTTTCTTGCCCAGCTCGGCCTGACCCTCCTGATGGTCTTCTTCGCCACCCGTCTCCTCCAGAGAGGGGTCAACCATGTGGTCGTGCACGTCAGCGAGCACGGAGCCGGAGGGGAAGTCCGCGAACAGGTGGTGACCCTCCTGGCTCTGGGCGCCCAGACCACGGGCCTGATACTTCGCTATGTGGGAGGTACTTTGGGCCTGATCGGCCTTGCTCTGTTCGCGTGGAGCATGTCGACCGTGTTCAACGGCGGCTTCCACAAGGTTGCAGCCATCGTGATGGCCGTCTACTCCGTCATCGGGTTCGTCGGTCTGATGTTGGCAGAGCATATTCACGGTCTCGACCTGGCCCTCTTGGGCAACATCTACACGAGCCTCCGGATCCTTGTCGTCCTGTGGTTGGCAATCCTGGGCGCCGCCTTCTACAAAGGAAGAGTTGAGCTCTCGCCCGCTTGATCGTGCAAGCGTCGCCAGCGGCGCTGGTCTGGAAGACCTCCCCGAGGTGAGGGTCCCTGTCGACGGGACCGTCAGCCAGGAGTCAGAGGCCGAGGTCGACTAGCAACGCGGCGAACGAATGGAGGCGGTTTTCGGCTTGGTCGAACACCGCCGAGCGGGGCGATTCCAGCACCTCGTCGGTCACCTCCTCACCGCGGTGGGCCGGCAGGCAATGCATGAATATCCCCTCGGGATGGGCGAGTTCCATCAACCGTGAGTCGATGGTGTAATCGGCGAAAGCGGAGAGCCGCTGCCTTGCCTCCTCCTCTTGGCCCATCGAGGTCCACACGTCCGTGTAGACGGCGTGGGCGCCCGAGACCGCCGGTGCGGGATGGTCGAAAATCAGGACTTCTCCCCACCGGCGGGCTAGGTCCACAACATCACCGTCGGGCCGGTAACCGGGAGGGCACCCGACCCGCACCTGCATCCCCGCCATGGTTCCGGCCAGCATCAGGGAGTTGCACACGTTGTTCCCATCTCCGATGTAGGCGAGAACCGTCCCGGGCAGAGGACGCCTCTCCGCGATCGTCATCAAGTCGGCCACCGCCTGGCAGGGATGTTCCCGATCCGACAACAGGTTGATCAAGGGAGCCTTCATGTGTCCGCCCATCTCTTCCAGGAGAGCATGGTCGAACACCCTCATGCCCAGAGCGTCGAGGTAGCGGTCCAACACCCGGGCCACATCCGAGGGAGCTTCCCGGTCGCCGATCCCCGATACATCCTGACGTATCAGAATGGGGTGGGCCCCCAGGAGCGCCGTCGCCGCGGTCGATGACACCCAGGTACGCAACGAGGGCTTCTGAAAGAAGAGCCCCACGGTCTTCCCGGACAGGACCCCTCGATACCGTTCGGGGCGCCTCTTCAGGTCGATGCTTCTCTCCACCAACCGACCCCATGCTTCCGCACCCAGGTCGGCCACCGACAGAAAGCTCACAGTTCACCCCGCAGTTGGGCCCCCTCTTGCCGGGCCGCTTCGGCCATGGCACGCAGCGCTTCGGCGGTTTCCTCGCTCGAAAGCGTCCGATCAGAAGCCCTGAGGGTGTATTTGATGGCCAGACTCTTTCGCCCCTCGGCCAAGGGGCTACCCCGGAACTCGTCGAAAACCTCGGCCGACTCCAGCAGGTCGCCGGCCGCCCTCCCGGTCGCCGCCACGAGGTCCTGGGCCGGCAGTTCTTCGGGAGCCTCGAAGGCCATGTCGAAGGTGTAGGGGGAAAAGACGCTTGGCGCCCGGAACTGCCAGTGATCGGTGGCCGCCACCAGAGGGTCGAGTTCCAACTCCATCGCTATCACCCGGCCGGACAGTTCTGCGCGGCGCGCCACCGCCGGATGGATCTCGCCCAGCACTCCGACACCGGTCTCCCCCAACACCACCCGAGCCGTCCGAGCCGGATGCCAACCCGGCACCTCGGCGGGCTCCAATCGCCAAGCGTCCAGGTCCAGGTGAGCGGCCAGGGAACGCCAGACCGCCGAAGCTGAGAAGAAGTCAACCGGTCTTCCCTCCCCTCCCATGACCGAGCCGCCCACGCTCCCCGTGGCCAGCATGCCCACTCGCTCGGGCTGATCGGGGACTTTCGGCAGCCTGGGATGGGGCCGGTCAAGAAAGACCCGGCCCATCTCGAAGATGGCCACGTCCGCCAGCCCATGGGAGTGGTTGTAACGAGCCACCCGCAATAGTCCGGGCAGAAGAGTGGTCCTCAGGATGGACTCCTCCTCCCGGAGGGGGTTCTTCAACCGGATCTTGAGAGAACGCTCGTCTCCTTCCTCCCAACCCCAGATCTCCATCTCGGAGGCCCGCATGAAACTGAGCGACACCGACTCGGAGAAGCCCAGGCCGCACAGGGTGCGTCTCAGCGTCCCCAGGCGCCGCTGCCGCACTGATCGTCCTCCTCCCGGGCCTCGCGGCACCCGCTCGGGGAAGTTGTTGTATCCCCACAGCCTCGCCAGTTCCTCCACCAGATCGATGGGCCTGGTCAGATCGGGTCGGAATGTGGGCGCCTCCACCTCGACGGGGTCCTCTCCCCGGGTCTTCAAGTGCAATCGGGAGAGCAGATCCACCACCCGGGGGGCATCGAAACCCGGGCCCAAGATGCGTTCGACCTCGCCCAGGGAGAGACTGATCCTCGCCGGCTCCAACTTGTCGGGTCGGGCGATCGCGTCGGTAACGGCAGCCAGCGCCACCCCACCGGTCAGGCGGGTGACCAGTTGAGCGGCCCGTGTGGCCGCCATGGGGGGAAGGGCGGGGTCCACCCCTCTCTCGAAGCGAGCCGAGGCCTCGGTCCTCAGGGTATGGCGCTTGGACATGTGCAACACCGTGGGCGGGTCCCACGCAGCGGCCTCGATCAGGACCGAGGACGTGTTCATGGTCACTTCCGACTCCCCCCCTCCCATCGTGCCCGCCAGGGCCGATGCCCGCTCGCGGTCGGCCACCACCAGGTCGGCGGGGGTGAGGGTCCGCTCAACCCCGTCCAAGGTGGTGACCCGCTCTCGGGGATGGGCTCTCCTTACCACGATCCCGGCGCCACCCAGCTTCTCCAGATCGAAAGCATGTATGGGCTGTCCCAGCTCCAACAGCACATAATTGGTTATGTCCACCACATTGGAGATGGGACGCTGTCCCGAGGCCCGTAGCCGAGTGCGCATCCACAACGGCGATTCCTTGACCCGGCATCCCCTCACCTCCCGAGCCACGAAGCGGTAGCAACCCGAGGGGTCCTCGATCGAGATGCTGACCCGGGGTGATTCGCCTTCCGTAGCAAGGAAGTCCAAATCGGGAATCCGGACGTCGGTCCGGTAGAAGGCGGCCAACTCCCTGGCCACTCCCAAATAGGACATCACGTCCGGCCGGTTGGGAGTGATGCTCAGATCCAGCACCGTGTCGTTCAGTCCCTCCGTTCCGGAAAAGTCCTCTCCGATGGGAGTGCCGGCGTCAAGGACCAGAATCCCCTCGGCATCCTCCCCCAGTCCCAGTTCCCGCTCCGAACAGATCATGCCGTTGGACTCGACGCCCCGGATCGACCGCCGACCTATTTCCAGGCCGCCGCTGAGCGTGGCCCCGGGGAGGGCCAAAGCCACAGTGGCGCCTGCCTCGAAGTTCCATGCGCCGCACACAACGGTCATTTCCTCGCCTCCGGCGGTCACCCTGCAGACCCGTATCCGGTCGGCGCGGGGGTGTGGGGAGACGTCCACCACCCGGGCGGTTACGACCCGGCGGAACTCCGGCGAGAGACGATCCACCTCCTCAACCTCGTGACCCAGGGACTCCAGCACCGCAGCGATCTCTCCCGGATCAGAGGTGGGGAGGTCGATGTAATCGGAAAGCCAGTTGAGCGAGACTCTCATCGGAACTGGGAAAGGACGCGGAGATCGTTGTCGAAGAAGTGACGAAGCGGCGACACTCCGTGACGGACCTGGGCGATGCGCTCGACACCCATGCCGAAGGCGAAACCGCTCACCTTGGCGGGGTCGTAACCCACCCATTCGAAGACGTTGGGATCGACCATCCCACAGCCGAGCAGTTCGATCCATCCCACCCCTCCGCAAACCCGGCACCGGCCGCCGCCCTCACAGGCGAAGCAGGAGGCGTGCATCTCAGCCGACGGCTCGGTGAAGGGGAAGAAGTTGGGCAGCAGGCGGATACGGCGCTCTGCGCCGAAGAACTCCCGGGCGAAGTAGGCCAGGGTCCCACGCAGGTCCGAGAAGGTGAGGTCCTCGTCCACGGCCAAGCCTTCAATCTGGTGAAAGACAGGTGAATGGGTGGCGTCTGGGGTGTCGGCCCGGTAGACCTTGCCCGGCACCACCACATAGACCGGCGGGTCGTTCTTCTCCATGTAACGAGCCTGCATGGGGGAGGTATGGGTACGCAGGAGTATCTCGTCGGCGGGATCTCCCCAGTCGAGGTACAGAGTGTCGGACTCCAGCCTGCTGGGATGAGTGGGCGGTGTGTTGAGAGCATCGAAGTTGTAGATGCCCGACTCCGCTTCGGGTCCCCCCACCACCCGGTAGCCCAGACCGATGAAGATGTCGCACACCTCTTCGATAGTGGAGGTGATCAGATGGCTGTATCCCTCGGCAAACTCCAGGGCCGGAAGGCTGACATCGACCCGATCGGCGGCCAGGAGACTCCTCTCGGTTTCGTCTTCAAGGAACTCTTTTCGGGATTGGACCAGATCGGTGAACAACCGGCGGGCCTCCTGGATGGCACGGCCGAGTGCCGGCCTCTCCGAGGCTGGGCGCTTTCCTATCTCCCGTTGAAGTTGCGCCAGCAAGGACCGTCGACCAAGCAGATCCGCCTCCACCTTTGCCAGGCCATCCAGCGTTCGGGCTCCACCCACCAGGGCAGGGGCCTTCTCCTTGAGGATGTCGAGACTTTCCATAACGGCTATAAGAGTCTAGGAACCCGGCCCCCTATCGGAGAGACCCTTCCCGGCCCCGGGCCGCAGTCCCGCCAGGTGGTGAGAGACAATGGCCCCGGCAGCCGCCGCATTGAGGCTCTCGGACCCGCCGGGCATCGGTATCGAACACCACAGATCCACCCGGTCTTCATAAGAGGAGGCCACACCACGAGATTCGTCTCCGATCAGCAGCCACCAGTCCCGGTGCATCTCCAAATGGTCAACGATTTCGGGAAGGGGGACTCCCCGACGAGGCCTGGCCGCCACCACCAGGGCATCGGGTGGCGCCTCGGCAACTCGGCGGACGGCCGCCCGGAAGTGTCCTCCGGCGCCGGCCCGCAGCACCTTGGGCGACCAGGGGTCAACGGCGGCGGGCCCCATGGCCACATCCCACCCGAATGCCGCCGCGGTGCGGATCAGGGTTCCGGCATTGCCGGGCGTCGAAACCATCAGCCACAGCGTGTCGCCAGGGGAGGGCTCTTGATCCGGAATGGTCAGTACCGCGATCGGACCCCGCGGGTTCTTGGTGTCGCAGACCCGCTGCAGCACCGGCCTGCTCACCAGGGTGACCTGCACGCTCTTCTCGGCACACCGGCGGAGGGTCTCTTCATCTTCGGGCAACGCCAGCACCTCAGTGACGCACTCACCCGCTCCCAGGGCCTCGGCCAGCAGATGCGGGCCCTCCAACAGGGTCCTTCCCGTGGTCCTCCTGTGACGGGCCCGATGCAGTCGGGCCACTTCGATGACCCTGGGATTGCGCCGGGAGAGGATCAAGCGTCTTTGGCGATCTTCACCAGTTGCGAGAAGGCGTCGGGGTCGTTGACGGCCATGTCAGCCAGCATCTTGCGATTGACTTCCACTCCGGCATTGTTGAGCCCGGCCACGAACCTGGAGTAACTCAACCCGTTCTGCCGCGCGGCAGCGTTGATCCGGGTGATCCACAGGCGGCGGAAGTCTCCCTTCCGCGCCCGCCGGTGGCTGTAGGAGTCGGCCATGGCGTGCATGACCTGTTCATTGGCCGCTCGGAACGTCCGGCTCTTGGCGCCGCGGTAGCCCTTGGCCCGGGCCACCACTTTTCGCCGGCCCCGGCGAGCCGCAGGTGCATTCTTTGCTCTTGCCATATCCGCATCTCCCTATGTCTTGATCATGCGACGGGCTATCCGCTCGTCGCCGGGCGCCAGTCCATCGGCGCGGCCCAATCGCCTGAACCGGCTCTTGCCCTTGGCTAACCGGTAATGACCCCTCCCGGCCCGGCGCCGCATGAGCTTCCCGGAACCGGTCTTTCTTACTCTCTTGGTGAGACCCCTATGGCTCTTCTGTTTAGGCATTGGGTCCTCCTAGTCCTTGGTCTTGGTGTCGGGGTGTTATCTCTTTTGCCTGCTTCTGCGGGAGCCGTGGTGAAGGGGAGCCAGCATCATGGTCATATTGCGGCCCTCCATTTTCGGCGCCTGCTCCATCACCCCTTCCTGGCTGACAGCGTCCGCCAATCGGTTGAGCAGCTTCTGTCCGTACTCCGGTCTCTCCCGCTCCCGGCCCCGGAAACGAACCGTCAGCTTCACCTTGTCGCCCCCCGTCAGGAACGACAACACCTTTCTTGTCTGCATGTCGAAGTCATGACTCTCGATCCGCGGGCGAAGCCGCAGTTCCTTGATAACGGTCCTCGACTGGGTCTTACGAGCCGCTCTCTCCTTGACCGAACGCTCGTACTTGAAACGCCCATAGTCCATGAGGCGGCAAACGGGAGGATCGGCCATGGGGGCCACCTCCACCAGGTCCAGGTCCAACTGGTCCGCGAGCCAGAGGGCCTCCTCCAGCTTCTTGACGCCGATCTGGTTCCCATCCGGCGCCACCAGGCGGACAACAGCCGACCTGATTGCATCGTTCACTCGAAGTTCTGCGATAGTTCGTTCCTCCTGTTCCTAATGACTCCTGCCGAGCAAAAAGGAATCCGCCCCCTTCAAAACCTCGGCGCACCTGACGGTGGCCGGGTGGGAAGCAAATGGCCTCCGCTTCGTATATAAGCCGGAAAACCAGTATAGCCGTTCGGGTGCGGCTACCCAACCCCGGAGATCTCAGACTTCAGGGCTTCCATCACGGCCCGGGCGGCCTGCGCTCCGGCATTGGCTCCCGGCCGGCTGCGAGCCACCGCCTGTTCCCAATCGGTGACTGCCAGGACGGCGTTCCCAACCGGCACCCCCGTCTCCACCTGAAGCTGCATCAGACCCTGGACGGCGCCGTCGACCACCGAATGGAAGTGGTGGGTCTCTCCCTGCATCACCACCGCGGTCGCCACTATTCCCTGGCAGCCCGCCTGGATCAGCCGGCTGGCACCCCACGGAAGCTCCCAGGCGCCCGCTACCTCGAGTTTCAGGACATTCCGGGGCGGAACGCCCAGTTCCTCCAGGGCCTGAAGGGCACCGTCGCCCAGGCGGGCAAACACCCGGTCACTCCCCTTGTCGTAGCGCGCGATCACCAATCCCACCTTGGGTTCCTTTCGAGCCCAGGGGAGGACAATCAGCCACGCCAAACCGATAACAGAACTGATGAACACCCCGATTCCCGCCAGGGCGAAGACGACTGAGAAACTCCTGGCCAGGTCATCTCTTGCCCAGAACAAGCCGGCCAACACCAGAGTTGAGGTGCCAAGCCAGATTAGCGTTATGGATATCGCCACCCTTCGGTACAGTTCGAAGTTGGGCGATCTCCTGTAGCCGAACCCGAAGTTGGCCAAGCGTCGATAAAGGTCAGTGCTTCCCGGGAACACCGGACAAATGCTAACCCCTCTCTCCCCGGTCAAGAGGCGTACTTCCCACCCTCCGCGTTCGCTCCCGCATGGAACACCGGACCGGCGCCACTGTTGACCATCACCCGCGCACGTTTGTCCCAAGGCAAGCCTCCCCGGGGCACAGTCCCGAGGAACCCACCACATCCCGGGCCCTGGAGGCGTGCCGTCTGGCCGGACCATCAATTCAGATGGGAAACCTCGCCCGCCATTGCAGAAAGAGCGGAATCGATGAGTCCACCGCCTCGGTTGCCTACTTCTTACGGGGCATTCGACCCAGAAGGTGAAACTCGGGGTTGGGGATCATGTGTCCGAGATGAGCCAGCCGGTTGGACATCGCGAAGAAGGCGGTGATGGCCCCGATCTCCCAGATGTCGTCATCGGAGAAACCCTGCTGGTAAAGGGGAAAGTAGTCGTCGTCCTCTATCTCCTCGGGAGTACGCGCTAACTTGACGGCGAATCGGAGCATGGCGCGCTGGCGGTCGGACACCGGGGCGGTCCTCCAGTTGGCGGCGATCTGATCGGCGATGAGCGGATCACCGGAACGAATGCGCAGGATGGCGCCGTGAGCCACTATGCAGTAGGGACATTGATTGGCTGCGCTGGTGGCCACCACAATCATCTCCCGCTCCGCTTTCGAGAGACCGCCTTCTGCCTCCATCAACGCATCGTGGTAGGCGAAGAAGGCCCGGGCCTCGTCCGGCCGGTGGCCCAGCGCCAGCATCACGTTCGGAGTGAACCCCAGCTTGGAATGGACGAATTCCGCTCGCTCCCGGAGATCATCCGGCAATTGGTCAATGCTTGCATTTGGAAAGTATCGAGGCTTAGTCATATGTTACGTTAGTCTAGGATATTCCATTGAGATAGGCATTTGTTCTATTCACTGTCGCTGTATATTCTATGCCGAGAATCTACCCAAGGAAGGAACATGGCTACACCAGCCGAGGTCTCGGCACTTGCTCAAGAATACGAGTTTGTGGACCTTCGTTTCCCGGACTTACCGGGAAAGATGCACCACTTCACCATGCCGTCCAGCTACCTCACCGAGGAGTCTTTCGATGAGGGGTTCGGATTTGACGGATCGTCCATTCGCGGGTTCCAGACCATCGACGAATCGGACATGCTCCTCATTCCCGATCCCGACACCGCTTACGAGGATCCCTTCTTCGAGCGCAGCACGCTGGTGTTGAACTGCTTTATCAAGGACCCGCTCAGCGGCGAGTGGTACCACAAGGACCCGCGCAGGGTGGCTCGGAACGCCGAGGAGTACCTGCTCTCCACCGGCATCGCCGACACATCGTATTGGGGTCCCGAGGCCGAGTTCTTCATCTTCGACTCCGCCCGGTTCTCCCAGGTTGCCCACCACAGCAACATGTCCTTCTACCAGGTGGACTCCGAGGAAGCGGCATGGAACTCGGCACGCCAGGAGGACGGCGGCAACCTCGGACACAAGATGCGCCACAAGGAAGGCTATTACCCGGTTCCTCCCAACGACACCCAGCAGGACCTTCGCTCGGAGATGGTCGCCACCATGCTGAAGGTGGGCATTCCCGTGGAGATCCATCACCACGAGGTGGGAACCGCCGGACAGGCCGAGATCGACATCCTGTACGCCCCTCTGCTGGTGCAGGCCGATCGCATTATGACCTACAAGTACATCTGCAAGAACGTTGCCAAGCAGGCGGGCAAGACCGTCACCTTCATGCCCAAACCGATCTTCGCCGACAACGGTTCCGGAATGCACACCCACCAGAGTCTGTGGAAGGGCGGACAGCCGCTCTTCTTCCAGGAGGGCACTTACGCAAACCTCTCAGACATGGCCCGGTGGTACGCGGGCGGCCTGATCGCCCATGCTGCGGCCATCCTGGCCTTCGCGGCGCCCGGCACCAACTCCTATCGCAGACTGGTTCCCGGGTTCGAGGCGCCGGTGAACCTGGTCCTCAGCGAGCGCAACCGCTCGGCCGCCATCAGGATCCCCACCTACTCACAGTCGCCAAAGGCCAAGCGGCTGGAGTTCCGCTGTCCCGATCCTTCATGCAACCCCTACTACGCCTTCGCCGCCATGCTGATGGCGGGGCTGGACGGGGTCCGCAATCGGATCGAGCCCGGCGATCCGGTTGATGTGGACCTGTACGAACTAGGCCCCGAGGAGGCCGCCGGCCTGAAGACCGTTCCCGGCACCCTTGACGAGGCCTTGCAGGCGTTGGAGGACGATCACGCCTTCCTCACCGAAGGCAACGTCTTCTCCCAGGATCTCATCGACACCTGGATCTCCTACAAGAGAGATAATGAGGCCAGCCTGGTGCGGCGTCATCCCACTCCCGTGGAGTACGAGTTGTACTACGACATCTAGGCCGGATCAACGTATAAAGGCAAGGGGCGCCTCTCCGCAAGGAGGGCGCCCTTTGTTATGTTCCCAGCCAGACGTTCGGCTGCGAGGCAGCGCCCCCGGCAGGACTCGAACCTGCGCACCCGGCTCCGGAGGCCGGTGCTCTGTCCCCTGAGCTACGAGGGCTTTCGCCTGCTCTAGGCTAGCCGATTCGCAAAACCGGCACCACACCAAAAAACCCCCCGGTTTTGCTTGACAAACTGTTCACCCACCCCTAGCATTTCTAGTTGTGAGGCCTTTTAGTAGGAAAAGGCTTGTGAAAGTGTTCACAATCGTAAACTTGGAGAAGAGTTCTTGATTACCATCACCACCGATTGGAGACAGTTGGCCGCCTGCCTTGACTCCGATCCCACTTTGTTCTTCCCGATAGGCAGCACCGGACCCGCGGTCGAACAGATCGCCACGGCCACCGCCATTTGCACCACCTGCCTGGTCAAGGAAGACTGCTTGCAATATGCTCTGGAGACGAACCAGGAGTCGGGAGTGTGGGGAGGATACTCCGAAGATGACCGCCGCAGACTGAGGAAGCGTTGGTTGGCGAAACGCCGCCGCCGCCACCTCGCGGGCTAGACGCCGGCGGCGAAACCCACACCCGAGCGGATCTCGGGACTTTCGACTTCAATAAAGGCCACCATCCCTTTGGGAATGGCGTAGCGCGTCCCGTCGGCGTCATCCAGCCAGACGATGGGGTGGTCCTCCGCGAACGCCCGCTCGATGGCGGACACCACCTTCTCCGCGTCCTTGGCTTCGATCTCCACCACTCTATTGGTGTGGGCAATCCCGATCTTGATCTTCATCCGCTCAGTCTCTCCCGTTTCTAAGGACCCGCCCGATGGTAGTGGTCAAGAATTCCGAAGCGACCGCGAAAAAAATACCCGCCCGCGACTGGCCGGGCGGCTGTGGATGAAACCATTCTGATGGATGAAGAACCCAACACCTCCCGCCGTCCGTTTAACCGGATTCCTGGTGCTGTCCGGCGCCGTAACCCTGGCCCTCCATCTCCTGGGAGACCTCCCCTGGACTTCCATCGAGTGGTCCGACCTTGGCCGCTGGTTGGAAGCCACCCCGCCCGCGGACGCTCTGTTGAGCGCCTGCCGTCTGGTCGGGCTGGTGTGCGGGTGGTGGGTCCTCATCTCCTCTGCCGTCTACCTGTCGGCGGAGTTGAGGGGAGCCGCCAGGGCCATGGGACTGGCGAGACCCTTCACCCTCCCCCTCGTGCGAAAGTTGAGCGCCGGGATCACGGCAGGAACTCTTGCAGTCTCAACCCTGGGAACGGGACTACCGGCTCTGGCCGCCGCCCAATCAACGGTCGTGCATGGAGAGTGGGACACCTCTCCCGATCCCGTGGCCAACCCCGACACACCCAAGGCTCCGGGGCCCGGAGACAGACACCGGACAGCCCCGCCGCTCGTGGCCCAGGCTGCCGGAGACCCCTTCCTCTTTCCGCTCCCACTCCCCCATCTGCACCGGGACTCGACTCTCCCGGACACCGAAGGGACCCAAACCCCGAGTATGCACACCGAGACGGCGAGAGCCCTCGACCCCCTCCCATCTCCTCCCCTCCATCCGGGTGAAGAGTATTGCATCGAAGTCGGAGACCACCTGTGGAAGATCGCCGAGAAAGTTCTCTCCCGGGCCTCGGACCGGCTCCCGACCACTGCAGAGGTGGCGGACTACTGGACGGAACTCATCGGAACCAATCACCTGCGGCTGCGCTCGGCCACTCCCGATCTGATCTACCCCGGGGAGAAGATCATCCTCCCCGAGGTCCCAACGGCGTGAAGCAGGACCCCTCGGCGTTGAGGCACACCGGAACCTCGCCCACATCCGCGCATCAAAGGAGAATGCGCTCGAGTTACCGGGCCCGTCTCAGGCGGGCAGGAAGCTCAGTCTCACCTTCCGGACCGGATTGTCCCGATTCTGATCCACCAGCACTATGGACTGCCACACACCCAGGGCGGGGCGACCGCTGAGAACGGGGACAACCAGGCTGGGAGAGATCACCGCCGGCATCACATGGTCCGCCCCGTGTCCCTGCGCCCCGTGGCGATGGCGCCAGGGAAACGAGCGAGGCAACATACCCTCCAGGGCCGCCATGAGATCCTGATCGCTGCCCGCACCAACCTCCATGAGAGCGAGGCCGCAGGTGGAGTGGGGTGTGAATACCGAGACCAAACCGTCACCTCCGGACCGGCAGAACTCCAACACCCTGGGGGTCAGATCGACCACTGCAGGCCGCCCACCTGTCCGGACTTCGATGACCAGGGTATCCATGCCGGGCTCAGAAGTTCTCGCCCAGGAAGATCTTGCTCACCGAGTCGTCGGTGAAAATCGCCTGCACGGACTTGGCGACAATCGAGGAGATGGAGAGCACTTTCAGGTTGCCGGCTCGGGTGGCGGCGCTCGTCACCGGCAGTGTGTTGGTAACCACCACCTCGTCGATCGGCGCATCGGCAATCCGCTTCATGGCGCCATCCGACAACACCCCGTGGGTGGCGGCTATCCGGACCGACTTGGCGCCCATGCTGCGGATCAGTTCCGCAGCATTGCAGACGGTGCCCCCGGTATCGATGATGTCGTCCACGATCACGGCGTTCCGGTCCTTCACCACTCCGGTGACGGCCAGTGCCTCGGAGATGTTGTGGCGACGGACATTCCGTCTCTTGTAAACAAGGGCCACGTCGGCGTCAAGTTGCCTGGCGTACTTCTCTGCCCTTTTACCACCTCCGGCATCCGGGGAGACGATTGTCACGTCTTCACTGATCACCGTGGACAGGTACTCGCTGATGAGGGGAATGGCGGTGAGATGGTCGAAAGGCTTGGTGATGAAGCCCTGCAACTGTCCGGTGTGAAGGTCCACCGAGACCAGCCGGTCGGCGCCCGCCGCCATGAAGAGATCGCCAACCAACCTTGCCGTGATG
>CAYWGY010000039.1:0-15054 GCA_964458055.1 uncultured Acidimicrobiaceae bacterium
CCATGCCGAACCGGTCCCGTCGTACACGCGGCCCCCCCGGATCAGCAGGTCGAGAGTCATGTAGGTCCGGACCGCGCCAGGTAGCGGCCGTTCTCCGCTCCCACCATTTCGCCATCGGAGACGACCACCGAACCGTCCCGTATCACCAGGGTCGGCATGCCGCTGGTGGAGAGCGAGTCGTAGAGCGAGTACCCGGCGGCCGGTTCGAGGTAGTCATGGGTCAGGCGCACCTCGGGCCCGTCCTCTGCGATGACGACCAGGTCGGCGTCGGAGCCCTCCGCCAAGACGCCCTTCTGCGGGTAGATCCCATAGATCTGAGCCGCCCGGGTGGAGGTGACCTCGGCGAGTCGCTCGATGGTCAACCGACCCTTGGCGAACCCCTCGCTGAAGGCGAGAGGCAGCATCACTCCGGTGCCGGCGATCCCTCCGTAGGTGGCGTCCAGGATGTTCGGAGCGGAGAGCTTCACCTCCAGGCTCTTGGGCGAGTGGTCCGAGGAGAGGTGATCGATCCGGCCATCGGCCAGAGCGTCCCACAGGGGAGCGAGGTGTTCCGGATCTCGCAGGGGCGGGCCGACCTTGCCGAGCGGGCCACGTTCGAGGACCTCGTCGTTGGTGAGCAGCAGGTAGTGGATCTGTGTCTCGGCGGTCACCGAAGCTCCCGAGGCCTTCAGGGAACCGAGCATCGCGGCTCCCGGCGCCGAGGTGCAGTGGACGAAGTGGAGGCGGCATCCGGTCAGGGCGGCGAACATGGCGGTGCGGTTCATGCCCTCGGGTTCCAACTCCTCGGGTTGGCTGCGAAGGTAACTGGCATTGGTGACTCCCTCTCTGCGTTCCACCGCGTCGAGGTAGTCGATGGCGCCGCCGTTCTCGGCGTGCACCAGGGTGACGCCTCCCACCGCCGCCGCCCGCTCCATCAGCAAACATATCGAAGCGTCGTCGAGCATCAGGCCGCGTTGGGCATAGGCGACCATGGTCTTGAAAGATCTGACACCCACCGCAGCGCTCCGGGCCACTGTCTCGGTGATGTCGTCGCCGGGCATCAGCAGTGCGTTGATGAAGTAGTCGGTGGCCACCCCGTCACGCTCCCGACGGGCTTCGGCTTCCACGGCCTCGGCGACGGTGGAAACGGGGGTGCGCTGTGCGTAGGCGCCGATGGTGGTCACCCCGCCTCGCAGAGCTGCCCGGGCTGCCTGGTGGAGATCGTGCAGCAACGGCTCGGTGATGGCGTACCCGCCCAACGAGATGTGGATGTGAGGATCCACCGCTCCCGGAAGCACCCAGGCGCCGTCGACGTCGGCGATCGTCTCGCCTCCCAAACCCGTTCCGATCCGGTCGATGACACCGTCCGTGAAGGCGATGTCACCCTCGATCACCCCGTCGCCCGTGACCAGGCGCCCGTTGCGCACAACGCCGGTCATGTGTTTCCCAGCCGGGCCATGATGCGCCTCTGGGTGGCGGGCGAGGTTATCGCCTCCAACGAGGGACCCCAGGAGTCTTCATCCCACCCCACGGTATCAAGGTCATTGAGGTGCGCTTTCATCGCCGCCTGCGCCGGGCCGTCCAGCGAGGCGATCTCGGCGGCGAGTTCCATGGCCGCCTCATCCAGTTCGGCCGCGTTGTGGACCGAGCGGACGAAACCGATGCGCTCAGCCTCCACCGCGGTCAGCCGCCGCCCGGTGAGGAGCATGTCCCGAGCCATGGACCCTCCCACCCCCCGCACCAGGCGGGCAATGTCGCTTTTGGTGATGACAATCCCCAATGTGGCCGCAGGGATCGAGAACCAGGCCCGGTCGGAGGCGATCCGGATGTCGCAGGCGGCGGCAACCTCGGTCCCCGCACCCACGGCGGCGCCGCTCACCACGGCGATCACCGGCTGGGGGCATGCCTCGATGGACGCCATCACCGACTCCACTCCCTCAAGCGACTCTCGCACCGATGCCGGGTCGGCGCCGCCGAATTGTTCTATGTCGGCACCGGCGCTGAACACACGGTCGCCGGTCGAGGTCACCAGCACCACCCGGACCGATTCGTCGGACGCACACCGTCCCATGAGTTCCGCCATCTCGGTCCACATGGACATCGACCAGGCGTGCTTGCGCTCGGGGCGGTCGATGGTAACCCGGGCCACACCGTTTTGGCGGGCCAGGTTCAGTTCGGGCATCAGAACACTCCGCGGGTGGAGGCTCCGTCGAGTTGGATTGCCGAGCCGGTGGTCGCCGCGGCGGCGTCGGAGCAGAGATAGGCTATCGCTTCGGCCACGTCCTCGGGTGTGGTGAAGCGGCCCAGCGGAATCTTGTCTTCCAGGTAGTCGGCTCGAAACGCCTCGTCGGTCATCCCGGCGGCCTCGGCCCAGACCGAGATGGCGTCCTCCATGCGGTCGGTGGTGGTCAGGCCGGGGTTCACCGCCATTACCCGGATGCCGTGGGGGCCTCCCAGTTCGGCCACCGACTTGGTGAAGTGCAACAGGGCGGCGTTCAGGGAGCCGAGGACGTAGGCGGGCGAGGCTGAGCGCCCGGCCATGCCGACCACGTTGACGATCACCCCGCCTCCGCCTTCTCTCATGATTCCGAAGGCGGCCCGGGTGCAGCGCACGTAGCCCATCAGCTTCAGGTCGATCGATGTGGACCAGTCGGAGTCGCTGACCACCTCCAGGCTGCCGAAGGGAGAGGAGCCGGCGTTGTTGACCAGGATGTCGAGCCCGTCCAGCGCCTCCGCAGCCCTCCCGACCACCTGGTCAGGGGCTTCCGGGAGCGAGAGGTCGGCAACTATCGTCACCACCTCCGCGCCGTGGGCGGCGATCCGGGATGCTGCCTGCGACAGCCGGGACTCCGTCCTGGCGACCAGCGCCAGGTTGACCCCCTCTGCGGCCAGCCGATCGGCGGTGGCGAGGCCGATTCCGGCGCTACCGCCGGTGACCAGGGCTTTGCGGCCGGCCAACCCTCGGCTCATACGGGGTCCTCGAAGGTCATGGCCTGGTTGTGGCTGAAGTTGACCCGGGGAGGGGAGAATGCCTCGATGGTGATCACCGGCTCGTCCGACACCACCCGTCCGCCGTGGGTGACCCCGGGCGGAGCGTGGATCACCTGCCCCGCTCCGACGACTCTCGTCTCCCCGCCCACCGTGAACTCCAGTTGTCCCGCCAGGACGCAGATGATCTGTTCCTGGTCGTGTGAGTGGAGGCCGAAATCGGTCCCCGGCGCCATCTCGGCGCGAATCACCTGGAGGTCCTTGCCGGTGACATTCCATACAAAGTCACCTGGGAAGGCCTCGAATCCCTCCTGTTGGTTCCAATCGGTGAAGCCTGCCATGGGGTCCTTCCTATTCGTAGTAGCCGTCCGGGGATTTGATGGTGGTCTCCCACTGTTCGATATCGTGGGCCACCAGGATGGTCGCCCCGTCGCGGTCCTCGAAGCCCCTCAGCCGGGCCAGCGACCTTATGGCTGCGAACTCGTCTGTCGTGGTGGGTGGGGGGAGCAGACGGTCTATCTGGTCCCTCCGGTAGGCGGCGTCGCCGGTGAGGACGAAGCGCCTCGAGGGCAGGTCGACCACCAGAGACTGATGCCCGGGAGTGTGGCCGTCGGTCAGCACCACATGCACGCCGGGGACGATCTGCGCGTCGCCCTCGTGGTATTGGTAGGTGATCTCGGGCCGGTCGAAGTCGCTGTGAAGGAAGCCGGGCGCTCCGAAGCGGTCCGGATACTGGCCCCAGCGGCGCTCGGCCCGCTGGAGGTGAACGGTGGCGTCGGGGAAGAAGCGGATGCCTCCGGCGTGGTCCATGTGCAGATGGGAGACCACCACATGGGCGATGTCCGCCATGTTGACGCCCGCCTCGGCCAGGCGGGCCACCGGGTGGTCGGCTTCCGACATCTCCAGGCGAAACGCCTTTGCCAGACGTCCCCATGTGCCGGCCGGGTCGGTGGCCGCCGCCGGGTCGGAACCGGTGTCGAACAGCACCCAGCCGTCGTCGGTGTCGATGGCGTACATGGGGAGGGGGACCCCCACCTCACGGTTGGACCCGGCCAGTTTCGTTCGGAACTCGGCCATGTGGCAGGTGCCCGTCGGCAGTACGAACATACGGTGAGCGGCCATCAGAGCACCGGCATATTCTCGGGGGGAATGGTGATAAGAGTGCCGCGGTGGCTGGTGGACCGGTGGACCTCGCCGTCCTCGTAGAGCACCTCGCCGCCGGCAATGGTCATGCGGGGCCATCCCCTTAGTTGCATGCCGTCATAGGGGGTGTAGTCGGCGTAGCTGTTGAGCATTTCGGCGTTGATGGTGACCTCCTTGTCAAGGTCGATCATGACCAGATCGGCGTCGCTTCCCACCGCGATCGTTCCCTTGCGAGGCGAGGCTCCCATGCGACGGGCGAAGTTGGCCGATGTCAGTTCTACGACGCGCTCCAGCGTGAGGCGGCCCTTGTTGACGCCCTCGGACAGGAGCACGGGAAGGATCATGGTCATCCCGTTCGGCAGCCCCGGGCCGACATCCCATATGCTGCCCTGGCGGGTCTGCAGGTCGTAGTCGCAGTGGTCGGAGCCCATCCAGTCGATGGTGCCGTCGGCCAGGCCGGCCCACAGCAGTTCTTGGTCGGTCCTGGTCCGAAGCGGCGGGTTCACCTTGCCCCAGGTGCCAAGGGGCATGTCCATGTCCAGCACCAGGTATTGCGGACAGGTCTCCATGAAGAGACGCGGGTAGCGATCGCGCGCCGCGCGGAGGAGTTCGGGGCCGCGGCCGACGCTGGTGTGGATGACACCCAGCGGCGCTCCGGCGTTCTCGGCGAAGATGAAAGAGCGGGCGATCGCCTCCTCCTCGGTGAAGTGCGGGCGGTGCCGACACCAGGTGGCGGTGTCGGTGGCGTCCGGGTCGGCGGCGATGGCCAGTTCCCGGTTGTGGAGGATGACGTCGACATTCTCGGCGTGGATGAGAGCCATCACGCCCGGGCGCTTGGCCACCTGGCGCATGCCCTCGAAGATCATCCCGTCGTCGAGTCCCTTGATGCCGTACGCCGCCTCGGGTCCCTTCATGGCCATGTGGAACTTGTAGGAGGTGAGGCGCAGTTCATCCACCGTGTCGGGTATCTCGGCCACCTGCTGAGCGTTGGTGACCAGCGCGTGGAATCCCATGTCGACGATGCTGTGTGCCTCGATGTCGTCGACGTGTTGTTGGTGGGTGTCGCGGAAGGACCCGGGAGAGAGCAGGTAGTGCCACATGGCGGTCACGCCTCCGGTGACGGCCGCCGCGCTCTCGGTACCACAGGACTCGGCAAACGACGGGATCACTCCGAGATGGACATGTGCGTCGATGGCGCCGGGCAGCACGTAGGCGCCTGCGGCGTCGACGACCCGGTCGGCGGAGGGAGCGTCGGCGGGCGGAAGGAGCGCACGGATCACGCCCTCGCTGCAATGGATCGTGGCTCTCGTGCGGCCGGCCGGGCTGACCAGGGTGGCGTCCTTGATGGTGAGCGACGTCATGTCTCGTACGCCTTCTCGATGAGCTTGACCTTCTTTCGTCCGGGTGATGGATACGTGCCGAAGGATACGACCTCGACGGTTGACCTGACCCGGCACAGGTCGGAGATGGCCCGGGTCAGCCGCGATCGTAGTTCGTTGTCGTCGTCGGGTGAGGTGTCCTCGCCCCGTTCCACGCGGACGTGAAGGGGGCCGGGCCAGGCGTATTCGGGCTCGTGCTTGATGATCCGGACCGAGCCGCTGGCTGCTGGCCGCATCCCCAGGACGATGTCCTGGAGGGCGGTGGGGAAGAAGTTGACGCCCTTTATGATCAGCAGGTCGTCGGTGCGTCCGAAACAGCGGATCTTGGGGCCGGTCCGCCCGCAGCGGCACTCGGTGTCGAGGACCTCCACGATGTCGCTGTGACGGAAACGCAGGACCGGGGTGGCCTCCCGGTCGAGATGGGAGTACACCAACTCTCCGGTCGCCCCCGTGGTTATCTCCACCGGATCGCCGGCGTCGTCGACCAACTCCCAGTAGATCAGTTCGGGGGCGACGAAGTGCATGCCGCTCTGGTCCTCGCACTCGGCCCACATGACCGGCGACAGGTCTGTGCCGCCCATGACTTCTCGCATCTCCGCTCCCCACATTTCCTCGGCATGCCGGCGGAACTCCGGGATGCCCCCTCCGGGTTCCCCGCCCACGTAGATCTTCTCGATCGACAGTTCCCGGGCCTCGGTGCCCAGCACCTCTTTTGCGTGTCTCCCGAGGTACACGGCGAAGTTCGGCGTGGAGACCAACCCGTTGGGGGTGAGGTCTCGGATGGTATGGAGCAGCCAGGTGGTTCCCGGCTCGGCGCCGGCCGGAATGTGCGCCGCTCCCAGTGCCTCGATGCCCTGCACCAGCGGCAGGCCTCCCACCCAGCACCGCGACATTCCCAGCGCCTGCAACACCCTGTCGGTGGGACGGAACCCGTGCGACCACAGGGTGCGGCGGGTGATCTCGGCCCAGTTGTCCCGGTCGCGGGCGGTGAGCCCGACATAGGACGGTCGCCCGGTCGTCCCCGTGGATGCCTGGATCTGGGCCACCTGGTCGAGTTCGGCGGCGAGATGGCGGCCCAGCGGCGGGCTGGCTGCGATGGACTTCCGAATGTCGTCCTTGTGGGTGAACGGGACCAGGGGAAGGTCATCGACCGATCTCACCGAACCGGGGCCCAACCCGGCGCGGCCCAGTTTGTCCCGGTAGAAGGGGGAGCGTGCCCACAGGTAGGCAAGCTGGCTGCGGAGGCGCTCGTCCTGGATGGCCCGGATCTCGGCCGCCGCCAGCCCCTCGATGGCCGCTCCCAGTTCAACCATCAAGCGCCGTCGGCACGAGATTCGGCCAGCGCCGCGCCGAGGGCCAGTGCCGCCTCGGGGTCGAGAGCGTGATGGGCCACCACCTTGTCGAGGCCGGCGTTGGCGAGGAGCACCAGCCGTTCGGCGACGGTGTCGGGCGTGCCGACGATCGCCAGCCGGTCCACCAGGTCGTCGGGCACCAGGGCAGCAGCCGCCTCGAAGCCGTCTGTGGCCTTGACCTCCAGCATCCGGGCGCGGACCGAGAGGAGGTCGGTTCGGGAGATGTCGGTCCCGGCCAGTCGGGGTGAGACGTCGGGGATCTCCCCCAGGTAGTAGGCCACCGAGGGTCGCACCGCCCTGCGGGCGTCCTCGGGATTGTCGGCCACGCCGGTGAGGACCAGCGCACCCAGGGTGAAGTCGTCTCTGCGGCGGCCGGCCCTGGCCAGGGCGGCACACACCAGTTCGGCGCGAGATGCGATGAACTCCGTCGAGCACATCACTCCCAGAAGGGCGCCGTCATAGTGGGTGGCCGACATCGCCAGGGACTGCGGGCCCATCGATCCCAGGTAGATGGGTGCGGGCGGCGCCGTCGCGCCCAGTTGCGCTCCGTTGTAGACGGTGTCTCCCCTCAGGAGGGCGCGGGTGGCCTTGGCGGCGTCTCGGAGGCCGGCGACCTGCTTTGCCGGGATGGTGCCGAGCCGCGACGACCCGTGGTGGGCAACGCCGTATCCCAGCGTGAACCGGTCGCCGTAGCGCTCGGCCAGTGACGACAGTTCCATCGCCACCGATGCCGGATGGCGGATGAAGGGACTCAGCACCCCGAAGCCGATCCTCACCGAGGAAGTGGCCTCGGCAACGGCGGCTGCGATGGTGAAGACCCCCCGATGAAAGTGCTGCTCGGCTATCCAGATGGTGCCGAACCCACCCTGCTCGGTCGCCCGGGCCACCGCCACGATCTCTGCAACCGTGCGGCCATTGTCCAGGCCGATGTCGAAACTTGGTGTGAGTCGTGAGGTCACGGTCTGAGGATCCGGGTCTCACCCCCGATCATGACCCGTTTGATGCGGCTGTGCTCCTGGAGGATGCGGATGTCGTCAAGGGGGTTGCCGTCGACGATCACCAGGTCGGCCACCTTTCCCGGCTCGAGCGTTCCGAAGTCGTCGTCGATGCGGAAGAACTCGGCGTTGCCCTTGGTGGTGGTGACCAGGGCGTCCATGACGGGGAGGCCTAGCCTGGTCTGGACCTCCAGTTCGTAGGCCTCCTCGCCGTGCGGATCGGCCGGGGTTCCAAGAAAGTCGGAGCCGATGGCTCGCTTGACGCCGATCGATTGGGCGCGTGGCAATGTGTCGGCGTACGAATCGAGGGCCATCTGGCAGCGCTGCACGTATACCGGGTTGAGGTCGAGGTCGTCGGCTCTCTCCACCGCCCGCGCCAGGTAGCCCACGTTGGGATTCCACGTCACGCCGTGGGTGGCCATCATCTCCAGGGTCTCGTCGTCGATCCAGTATCCGTGCTCGATCGAATCGGCGCCTGCCTTGATGGCGCGCTGCATGCCGACGCACGACTCTCCGATGAGGGTGTTGCTGTGGCAGGAGAGCAGAGCCCCCACATTGTGCGCCACATGCGCGGCGGCTTCTATTTCCGCGCCGGTCCACGCCGATTCAGCGCGGATGAACGACGGATCTATGCCGCCGGTCACCCCCATCTTGATGTCGGTGGCGCCGCCGCGGATCTGCTCGCGGGCCGCCTTGGCAACCTCGCCGACGCCGTCGGCCAGGCGGACGAATCCGGGAGGTTCGGGTCCTTGCATCCACTCCAGGCGGATGAAGGGCAGGTCCGGGATCCCGCCGGTCTCGGCGATGAACCGTCCCACCGCTCGCATCCGGGGGCCGTTGACCTTGCCTTCCTCGATGGCCTTTTTGACCTGGAGGCCGTTGTCGCTCCCGCAGTCGCGGATGAGCGTGAAACCGGCGCCGAGGATCTTCTCCACCTCGATCGCCGAGCGGATGGCGTGGAGCATGGGCGACTCCATGGCATATGACATGAAGTCGTATCCCGCGATGCCGAACAGGTGGAGATGGGCGTCGATGAGGCCCGGTAGCACATGCGCACCCTCGGCGTCGATGACCTCCGCGCCCAGGGGGACCTCCACGCCGACGCCGACGGCGGTGATGCGATCGTCCTCAATGACCAGGCTGGCCGGTCCGAAGGGTTCGGCGCCGGTCCCGTCGAAGATCGAGGCGTTGGTGATGGCGGTGGTGCCCACTCTCAGACCTCCTCTAGCTTTGCGGGGACAGTTCCTCGATGCCCCGTTCGATGTCACCGATCACCGTGATGATGGAGTGATCGATTCCGGCGTCGATGTAGCGCTGCAGGCCCTCGAGGCAGTCGTCCCGGGTGCCGTTGATGGTGAGATCGTCGATGACATCGTCGGTGATGTACTTCTGGCCGGCCTCGCCGCCGCCCTCGTCCACCGCGGCCACCAGTTGCCTCCATCCGGCGCCGTCGGGGCCCCAGACCGAGGTCCGCTTGGTGATGTCGGGGAGGCGAGCCAGGTAGAGGGCCAGGAGGGGCCGCAGGAACTTCCGGGCGGCCTCCTTGGAGTCGTCGACGGCTGCCACCACCATCATCCCCACCTCAAGGTCGTCGACGGTGCGCCCGGCTCTCTCGGCGCCCTTTTGGAGGTGTTCCAGCGCCCACGTGACGTAGTCGGCGCTCAGGAAGGCGTTGAGCGAGGCGCCCTCGGCGATCTCGCCGGTCAACTGACAGGCCAGGGGACCGGTCGGGCCCAGCCACACGGGCAGGTCACGGCGCACCGGTTCGAAGTCGAGTTCGGCGTTGTCGAGGTGGACCATCTCGCCGTGGTAGTCGAAGTGGGTCCCGTGGGCATGCCAGACGGCCCGGCAGGCCTCCACATACTCGCGGAGCGCTTTGAGTGGCTTCACGAAGTTGATGCCCTGGGCCTTGATCAACACCCGCGAACCGGCGCCGATGCCGGCGATCATCCGGCCGCCCGACAACTCGTCGAGGGCGGCGAAGGTGGTTGCCATCAAGAGCGGGCTGCGAGTGAAGATCGGCACGACGCTGGGGCCGATGATCACTCGCTCGGTCACGGCGGCGGCGGCTGCGCAGGCGGTGACGCCGTCGCGAGAGAAGTTGTGCTCGGCGTACCAGACCGAGTCGTAACCGAGTTTCTCCACCAGCTTGGTGAGCCGGACGGTCTCGGGGAGGGGTGTCGTTTGCAGCAGGCCGATACCGGTCTTGGTCATGTTCTCTCCTTGTCTTGGATCAGTCGATGTAGGGACGGAGGATAAGGTTCTGCAGGCGCTGGAACAGCGCTCCGAAGATCAGGCCGAGGATGCCGACCATGAGGATGGCGCCGTACATCTCGGCGGGGAAGAGGCTGCGGCGCATGAAGAGGATGAACCATCCCAGCCCGTCGGTTGAGAGGATGAGCTCGGAGGCCACCATCAGCACCAGGGCGATCCCGACCGCCTGGCGAGCTCCGGCCACGATCTGGGGGACGGCCAGGCCGAACACCGCCCGTCGCAGCACCAGGGTCTCGGTGCCGCCGAAGCTTCTCACCACATCCGGCAGGAGCGACTGCTTGGCGGTGCGGACGCCGAATATAGTGTTGATCGCCACGAATATGAACGAGGCCCAGGCGATCACGATGATGCGGGACAGATCGCCGATCCCGACCACCAGCACCAGCACGGGCAGAAAGAGGATGACGGGGATCGGGCGCAGGAACTCGAGGAGGGAGATCGCCACCGATCCCGGCTTGTTCCACCACTCGACCACCACGCCGAACACGATGCCGACCACCACCCCGATGAGCCAGCCTGCCACCGCCCGGTAGACGCTTTTGAATATCTGGAACAGAAGTCCCTCGCCCGCCCGGTAGGGAGGGTCGGTGAAGGCGGTGAGGGTGTCGGTGAACACCTGGGTGGGCGGTGGGAAGAGGAAGGGGTTGACCATCTCGGCGCGGCTGACGTATTCCCAGAAGCCGAAGATGGCGGCCAGCACGACCATGGTCTTCAGCCAGCGACTCCACGCCGGGGAGGTCATGCAGGTCTGTTCCTGCCCTGGAGGAGGTCCCACACCTGGTTGTACCTGTCCCGGAACCCCTCCGAGGAGACGAAATCGTCATAGCTCGAGGACCGCTCTCCCTGCTCGAAGTCGACGAGCACCCGGGCGGGACGATGTCCCAGGACGACGGTGCGATCGCCCAGGTAGAGCGACTCCTCTATGTCGTGGGTGACGAACAGCACGGTGCGGTGGAGACTCTCGAGGATCTTGCGGATCTCTTCTTGCAGAACACGCCGTATCTGTGCGTCCAGTGACCCGAACGGCTCGTCCATCAACAGCACGTCGGGCTCGAAAGCGAGCACGCGGGCCAATTGCACCCGCTGTTGCATCCCACCCGACAACTCGCGCGGGTAGGCGTTCTCGAACCCTTCCAGGCCGACCATGCCTATGTAGCGGGCGGCCGCTTGGGCGCGCTCGGCCCTGGAGGCGACGCCTTCGATTTCCAGGCCGAACTCGACGTTCTTCTGGACCGTTCTCCACGGCGCCAGCGCGTTGGCGTAGTCCTGGAAGACGAAGCCGATGCGCGGCTTGGGTGAGCCCGGCTCGAAGCTGATGGACCCGCCGCTCACGGGGGTAAGCCCGTCGATCATCTTGAGCAGTGTTGACTTGCCGCATCCCGACGGTCCGACGATGGTCAGCAACTCGCCCGGGCGGACCGAGAGGTCGAGGCTGTCGATGATTCTTAGGTCTTCTGAGTGACCGCGCCGGGCGTAGCTCTTGGTGACCCCCTTCAGGTGGATGGCCGGACTGGTGGGAGACTCGGGGACGGTCATGTCAGCGACGTCTCCGACCACCAGGGAAACAGTCGCCTCTGGGTCTCCTCGAGGATGCGGAACGCCAAGTACCCGATGACCGCGATCAGGGCGATGGCGGCGTACATGCGCCCGAACAGCGCGTTGCTCTGGGTGCGCAGGATGTAGAAACCCAGTCCCGAAAGTCCGATGACCATGTCGGCGACCACGATGACGATCAGCGCCACCGAGACGTTCTGTCGCAGGCTCGAGAGGAAATAGGGGAGGAGGCTGGGTATTCCCACCTTGCGGAGCACCTTGACCTCACCGGCGCCGAAGCTGCGGGCGGCGTCCTGGAGGGTGGTGGGGATGTGCTTCACGCCGGCGATCACGTTGATCACCGCCAGGAAGAAACAGCCCCACGCCACGGCGAACACCCCCACCAGGAAGGAGTCGGCGAGCACCAGGAGCGCCATCGGGACCATCGCCACGGCCGGGATCGCCCGGAAGAAGTCGAGGGACCCGCTCGCCCAGGAGTCGAAGGCGGCGTACCGGCCCACGGCCATCCCGATCACCACCGCCGTGGCGAACCCCACCCCGTAGCCGACGAGGGCGGTCCACATGCTCTCGACGGTGGCGGCTCCCAGGTTTTCCCAGTCCTCGATGGCCGCCTGCAGCACCTGGTTGGGTGGCGGGATGAACTCGGAGTTGACGAAGCCGGTGGCCGTCGCCGCCACCCAAACCAAGAGGATGGCGGCGACTGCTATGAGCCCGCTGAACGGCAGGGCTCCTGTCACTTCAATGCCCGTCCGGGTCGCTTACGGCAGTTGGCTCGGATCCCAGGGGAAGGAGCGACCGTTCTCGGTCATCTCTTCCTCGGTGAAGGGAAGGTCCGAGATGAACGCTCCCACGTCGAGTCCTTCGCCGAGCAGGTCGGCATTGACCATCAGGTCGGCCACGCGCTGCATCTGGTCCTCCCAGCTGTCCGGCCAGGTGACGTAGAGATGCGGCGGGTTGTTCTTCTGAGCATCGGCCGGCACGCCGGAGGCGGCCACGGAGATCTCCAGGGCCTCGGCGGGGTTGTCGACGATCCACTGGTGGGCGTCACGGACGGCAAGCGCCCATGCCCTGACGGTGTTCGGGTTCTCCTCCACGAACTCGGGAGTGGCGGCCATCGGGAACATGCCGGCGCCGCGGTCACCCAGCATCTCCGGGATGCCCATGTCGCCGCCGGTGTAGGGGTCGCCGATGGAGCGGAAGCCGTTGCCCTCGCTCTCGCCGTAGGGAATGACGGCGCCGACGAAGGGATAGATCATGTAACCGACGTCTATCTCACCCGAGGTGATGAGGTCGGGATGGGCGCCCCAGAACGCCTCGATGAGTTCCACGCTGTCGGGATCGACGCCAACCTCGAGGAAGATCGAGGTGAGGAAGGCCTCTTCGTTCGACCCGCGGGCGATCACGCCGACGCGTGTGCCCTCGAGGTCGGCAACAGTCTGGATGGGGGAGTCCTCGGCGACGATCAGACGGTGGGTGGAGTAGTCGACTCCGCCTTCGCGGGCGTAGTAGGCATGAGTGGTGACGAACTTGAGTTGCTGCCCGCGCTCGGCCAGAGAGAAAGCGAGCGGCCAGCTGGTGTAGCCCATGTCGGCCTCACCGGACAGGGTTGCCTCGGTGGAGCGGCCGGCGCCGCCCTCGAAGGCCAGGATTTCCACCTCCAAGCCGTACTCGGCGAAGATGCCCTTCTCCTGCGCCACATAGATGGGTAGGAACTGTGCCAGGGTCGCCGGCATCACACTGATGCTCGATTTCTCCGGTGTCATGTCGACCATGGCCTCGGTGGTGGTGGGCGCCGCCGTGGTGGTGGGCGCCGCGGTCGTAGTTGGGGCGGCGGTGGTGGCGGGTGCCTGGGTGGTGGCTGGGGCTGCGGTTGTTGCGGGTGCTTCTTCGGCGTCGTCGGCACAGGCGGTGAATACCAGCGCAAAGGCGACGAGGAGTACCAGCAGACCCCTGTTGCGGATCCTTAGCATGCTCTCTCCTTCTCATGGAATGCGAACGCTTTCGGCGAACGTCCGCGATTTACTTGGGGTCGGATTCTAAGTCGCCATGTGTGGGTTCAAGGGGGAAAGGACGCGATTCTTTGGTTTGAGAGGCCGGCCGGAGGCTACGGGGTTCAATGCGTCCTTTGCCGGGCGAGGGTTCCGGGCGCCGGGTTTTGGCGTCCCATGTTCGTCGACTCCACAAAGAGATGAGTGCGGGGCTACTCGCCCGATCTCAGGCTGGAATATCTCCCGGGGGAAGTTGATCCGTGCAGGATGTTTGGGTATGGACGGCAGGGCGAGGGAGGGCAGAGGCCCCTGCAGGACGAGGTCGAGCGTCCCTACTATTGCTTGGGATGATCGACTGTGGGCACGGGAGTCTGCCTTGAAGGCCCGCCTTTCGAGGGTGGGAATCTGTTTCCTGGACCGACCCGATGCTCGCCGCCAGGTGGATCTTTCCCGGCAGGCCGAGGCTCTGGGGTACGAGTCGGTCTGGATCTGTGAGACCCGTACCGCCCGGGACGCCATCTCGGTGATGGGTGCGGTCGCCCACCAGACCGAGCGGATCAGGATAGGCGCGGGAGTGGTGAACACCTGGACCAGGCCGGCTGCGCTGATGGCGCTCACCTTTGCCACTCTGGATGAGTTGGCGCCCGCCCGGATGTTGCTGGGACTGGGCGCCTACTGGGACCCGCTGGCCTGGAAACAGGGAGTGATCCGAAGCCGTCCCCTCCGCCAGATGCGGGAGTATGTGGAGGTGTGCCGAAGACTCCTGGCCCTGGAGACCGTGACCTTCGAGGGAGACCTGGTGCAGGTGAGGGACCTGAGATTGGAACTGGGGGAGGGGGCCTCCAAGACTCCGAAGGATGTTCCCATCTACATCGGCGCCACCGGGCCCAAGATGCTGACCCTTTCCGGGGAGATCGCCGACGGGGTGCTGCTGAACGGGTTCACCTCTCTGGCCTATCAGGCCGACGCATTCGATCGCATGGCGGCGGGCGCCGCCCGGGCTGGGAAGTCGCTTGACGATCTGGACCTCCCGCAGGTGGTGGTGACCAGCGCCGACGACCGCCATCCGGACCGGGCCCTGGAAGTGGCCTTGCGGATGACCACCATGTATCTGGGTCAGCAGCCTCACATCGCCCTGGCCAGCGGCGTGCCCCGGGAACTTCTGGATCAGGTCCGCGGGGAGATGGGTGGCTGGCCACCCCGGGAAGGCGGGATCGACGATGCCATGGGTCTGGTGCCGACCGAGGTGGTGAGCTCTCTGTGCGTGTGGGGAGATCTGGCCGCCTGCCGGGAGGGACTGGCCGCCTACGCCACCCGCCCCAACGTTTATCCGGTCCCCCTGCCCGTCACGGACAACTACTCCGAGATGATCGAGGCCTTCGCACCGGACGCTTAGAAAGCA
>CAYWGY010000040.1:0-6571 GCA_964458055.1 uncultured Acidimicrobiaceae bacterium
CGCAATCTCTGCACCGAGATGGGCATCCAGGTTGAGATGTCCAATCCCGAGTATGCCCCGGGACAGATCGAGATCAACCTCCGCTATCAGGAGGCGCTTGTCTCGGCGGACAACGCCATGCTGTTCCGCAACAGCGTCAAGGAGATCGCCTACAACCACGGCATGCTGGCCTCCTTCATGGCCAAGCCCTTCTTCAACGAGTCCGGGAACAGTTTCCACATGCACCAGTCGCTGTGGAAGGACGGCAGGAACGCCTTCGCCGACGGGGGGCGCCTCTCGGCGTTGGGGCGTTCATACCTGGGCGGACTCCAGCAGCACATGGCGGAGACGGCCCTGATTTCGGCGCCCACCCCCAACGCCATGAAGCGCCGCCAGGGCTACACCTTCTGCCCCATGAACAATGCCTGGGGTGGGGACAACCGGACCGTGGGGCTGAGGGTCATCGAGGGCAGCGAGAGTTCGGTCCGCATCGAGCAGCGTGACGGTTCCTCGGACGCCAATCCCTATCTGCTGACCGCAGTGCAGTTGGCGGCCGGTCTGAAGGGAATCGCCACCGGCGCCGAGCCCACCGCCAAGGAGACGAGTGACGGTTATGCCGACACCCGTCACCAGCCACTTCCCAACGACATTCCCACCGCATTGCACCTGTTCAACAACTCGGAGTTGATCGCCGAGGTAATCCCGGAGCCATTGCGCATCACCCTGGCCCAGCAGGCGGAGCGTGAGCACAACTTCATGGTGGAGGCGGACCCGGAAGGGTGGCGGAACGACGTGACCCAGGTGGAGCGGGACCGCTACCTGGAAGCCTTCTGACACATGCGTCTTTGCCGAGTCACCGGCAAGGTCACCGGGACCATGAAGGACCCGGGGCTCCAGCGGGTCGTTCTGCTGCTGGTCATTCCCATTGGTGACGACAGTGGCGTCAATACGGTGGTGGCGGACGCCGTGGGAGCGGGGGTCGGTGACCTGGTCCTGGTGGCCGAGGGCTCGGCTGCTCGGCAGGCGGCATCGCTGCGCGGCCTCCCCGCGGATGCGGCCGCGGTGATGATCGTGGACGAAGTAAAGGTCCCCTAGATGAAAGACCGGAGCCGGAGCCGGCAAGATTTCACGGAACAACCGGACGACTAAGGAGAAAAAAACCTTGGAAAAAATAGCATTGGGCATGATCGAGACCCGCGGCATGGTTGCCGCGGTCGAGGCAGCCGACGCCATGTTGAAGTCCGCCAATGTTGATTTGGTGGCCCTTGAGAAGATCGGAGGAGGCCTGGTGTCGGTCTTCGTGCGAGGCGAGGTGGGGGCAGTGAAGGCCTCCACCGATGCCGGCGCCGTGGCCGCCAACAAGGTCGGCGAGGTGTTGGCGGTGCACGTCATCGCCAGGCCCGACGCGGGCATAGAGGTGCTGCCACAACTCGGCGGAAGGTCCTGAGAACCCTGATCAACCCGAGTGTTGTCTGACTTCGAGAGAGTCGTCGCCGCTCTGAGCGCCGTTTCAACCGACCAATCTCTACCCGCTCCGGAGTGGGGGGAGGTGGCGGTGTTGGGATCGGGTGCCCAGGCATGGGCCTACGCCGCGGGCTTTCACGCCGGCGGAGCAGGCGTGCGCTGGTGGGTCGCGCACGGAGAGGAGGCCGCTTTGATGGCGGCGTCCGGGATCTCGGTGCGCGGCGGCGGACCGGTGGGGAATTACCGGGTTGACCCTGACGCCGAGAACTCCATCCGGCCTGTGCCCTGGATCGACCGGGCGGTGTCAGGCGCCGATCTGGTGGTCGTCGTGGGCTCGGTGGCCGACCAACGAGCGGTGGGAATGCGCCTGGCCGGATTGCTGGAAGACGGCCAGACTGTGGCGATCTCTCCCGCCAGGACCTTCGGAGCGCTGGAGATGGCATGGTGGTTGCGGTCGGGCGGAAGCTCGGCGGACGTTGTGTTGGCGGAACTGCAGTCCTGTCCGTTCTCGGTGAGTTCCAGCGCGCCCGGGCGTCTGCAGTGGTCGGAACTCCCGCCCGGTTTCGCCATGGCGGCCTACCCGGCAGATCGCGGCCTCGGTGTCCGCGAGGCGCTGGCAGCCTACTTCCCCGCCCCTGGTCTCCTGCCCACCGTGTTGCACACCAGCCTCACCGAGAGTTCGTGGTCGGCGGCGGCGGCAGGCGTGCTCGACGGTCCCGTTGCCAGGCAGACGCCCGCAGAGTTGCTTCCCGGCGCCGCCCCGCTTCCCCAGGCCCCCGTACCCTCTGCGGAAATGGAGGCCCTCGTCGAGTCGCTGCGAAGAGAGAGGGCGGCAGTGGCCGCCCGGTGGGGCGTGAGAGCGCCCCTGGCGCCCGTCTGCGACCTGGGTCCGGATGGCGACCGGAACACGGTTCGGGGATTGGTCCTTGACAGCGCCGCCGGTTCGCTGGTGGCGCTCTGTTCGGCGGCCTCCCTGGCTTCGATGGCCGTTCCGGTCACCTCTTCGCTGGTGACCGTGATCTCCGCCATGCACGGGCGGGATGTTCGGGCCGAGGGGCGTCGGCTGGAGAGCATCGGCTGGGCGGATGCCGACCTGGACGCGATCCGGCGAGTCGTGGGAAGGGCGGGATAGGGATGGACGCCGATCTCCGCAGCATCGCCCAGGCTCGCCAGGCGGTGACCGCGGCCAGGGCCGCCTTCGAGAAGTTCCGGGGCGCCTCCCAGGAGACCATCGACCGGATTGTGGAGGCGATGGTGGTCGCCATCGAGCCCGAATGCGGACGGTTGGGGGAGATGGCCGCCACCGAGACCGGGTACGGCAACGCCGAGGACAAGCTCTACAAGAATCTCTTCAACGCCCTGGGTGTCTGGGAGTGGCTGAGACAGGTCCGCTGTGTGGGGGTGCTCTGGCACGACGAGACCACCAAGGTGATGGCGGTGGGCGAGCCCATGGGGGTGGTGGCCGCTCTGATCCCGGTGACCAATCCGACCTCCACGGTCATCTTCAAGGTGCTCTCGGCGGTGAAGGCGGGCAATGCCATAGTTTGCGCTCCCCATCCGCGCTCGGTGCGTTGCTGTGCGGAGACGGCCCGGATCATGGCCGAGGCTGCCGAGGCGGCCGGAGCTCCCAAGGGTCTCATCAGCTGTCTCACCGAGGTCACCCTCGAGGGGAGCGGAGAGTTGATGCGGCATCGACAGACCTCGGTGGTCATGGCCACGGGAGGCACCGCCATGGTGCGCGCCGCCTACTCCTCGGGAAAGCCCACCCTGGCGGTGGGACCCGGAAACGTCCCGGTATATGTCGGACCCTCCATGGTCAACGAGTTGGACGAGGTGGCCGAGCAGATAATCAACTCCAAGTCCTTCGACTACGGCACCGCCTGCGTCGCCGAGCAGGCCATCGTTGCCCACCGGCGCATTTCTGCGGCTCTGCGCAACGAGTTGAGGCTGGCGGGCGGGTACTTCTGCACGCCCGGCGAGGCGGACCGGCTGGGACGGGTGATCTTCGGCGAGCGGGGGAGCATCATCCCGTCCACCGTGGGCCAGTCGGCGGTCCGGCTGGCCAATCTGGCCGGTTTTGACACCCCTCCGCGGACGAGGGTGCTGCTGGCGGAACTCGAGTCGGTGGGGCGGGAACATCCCCTGTCTCACGAAAAGCTCAATCCGGTGCTGGCTTTCTACGAAGTGGCCGACCGGATGGCCGGTCACCGGCGCTGCGAGGAGGTGCTCGACTTCGGCGGCATCGGTCACACCCTGGCGGTCCACTCTCACGACCCCGACGAGGTGGCCCTTTTCGGGAGGCTGCCGGCCGGACGCATCCTGGTCAACACCCCCTGCCTGTACGGCGGCATGGGTTACTCCACCGACATAGAGCCGAGTTTCATGCTGGGCACGGGCACGTGGTCGGGTTCGATATCCTCGGACAACATCACCGCCCTGCACCTGATCAACATCAAGAGGATCGCCTACCAGAACCGCCCGTGGCGTGACATGTGGGACGAGTTCGGAGGTGTCAGATGACCGAGAATCCCCCGACCATTCGCGCCTTTTTCCAACTGGACGGCCTGCAGCCCAAGTTCGCCGCCTACAACGGCGCCACCGTGCAGGGCTCCATCCCCCTGGCCGGCGACTCCGTTCTGGTGGGAGAACTTGCGCCCGGAAACGAGGTGTTCCGGCTGGTGGACATCGCTCTCAAGGCCTCCCAGGTGGAGGCCACCAGCCAGATCGTGGAGAGAGAGTTCGGCTTCTTCATACTCCGCTCCCGGGTTCCCTCGGAGGTGACCGTTGCTTGCGAGAGCATCCTGGAGTACCTGGGGATGTCGTTGCATGATCGCCTCAAGCCCCGCATCGAGAGCGTCCAGCGCATCAACTCGGTGGAGCCCTACCAGGCACAGTTGCTGAACAAGTGGCGGCGGGGGAGCATGGTGGTTCCCGGCGAGACCCTGGGAATCGTGGAATGTGCTCCGGCGGGCTACATCGCCGTCGGCGCCAATGCCGCGGAGAAGGCGGCGTTCATCAGCATGGTGCAGGTACGGGCGGTGGGTCGTTACGGGAGGCTCTTCATCAGCGGGTCCGAGGAAAACGTGGCCACCGCCCTGGAGGCGGCGGTGGAGGCGGTGGAGGCGGTGGAGGGCCGCTAGCCCAGGCTTATGGCTGTCATCGGCGAGTCCCTGGTCAGGGAGGAGGTTGCCAAGGGCCGCCGCCAGATCGTCCATCTTCGGGGGGACATCATCACGCCCCAGGCCAGGGAGGTGATCGAGGGTCTGGGTCTGGAATTGGTGGAGGGGCCGCTCCCCGCGCCGGAACCGAGGGCCGCTGATCCCGCCACCACCATCCGGCGGGTGCTGTTCCGGAGTTCCCCCCGTTGGATGGCGCCCGATCCCCCCGTGGGAGTGAGACCGCGGCGGCTGGGCCGGTTGGCCGTGGTGGGGGCGGGAAACGTGGGTACCACCGTCGCCCACCTGGCGGCGTCATCAGATGTGGCCGAGGAGATCGCCCTGGTGGATGTGGTGGGGGGTCTGGCCTCGTCGGTGGCCCTGGATGTGGAGCATGCCTCGGGGATAACCGGTTCCTCGGCCAGAGTGCGGGGGGGATCGGAGTCCGGGCTGTTGGCCGATGCCGAGGTGGTTGTGATCACCGCCGGGCGCCCGAGGTCTCCGGGCATGGACAGAGCCGGGCTGATAGCGGTCAATGGGAGGGTGGTGCGCTCGGTGGCCGAGGAGGTGGCCGCCCACGCGCCCGAGGCGGTGATGGTGGTGGTGACCAACCCGCTGGACGAGATGACCTGGGAGGCGCTCTCGGCCTCGGGCTTTCATCGGAGACAGGTCCTGGGGATGGCCGGCACCCTGGACTCCAGTCGCTTCCGGCATCTTCTGGCCCGAGAGGCCCGTGTTTCTCCCCGGGATGTGCAAGCCTTCTGCCTGGGGCGTCATGGACCGGAGATGGTGCCGGTGCTGTCGAGGGCGACGATCAAGGGACGACCGGTGGCCCGGGTGCTGTCTGCAGAACAGATCCGGCGGTGCGTGGAGGGGACCATCGAGGGCGGCGGAGCGGTGGTGTCCCTGCGCCGTACCGGATCGGCGTTCCTGGCGCCCGGCCATGCCGTGTGCGAGGTGATCGACGGTTTGAGGGGTCAGAGAGCCGGGACCATTCCGGTCTCGGTGATGCTTGAGGGAGAGTACGGAATGGAGGGGGTGGTGCTGGGCGTACCCGCCCTGCTGGGCAGGGGAGGCTTGATCGAAGTGGTGGAGATGACCCTCTCCGATGAGGAATCCCGGGCCTTGGCCAGAGCGGGCGAGGGAGTTCGGTCCTCCCTGGAGGCGGCGCGGGCGCTCTCGCTCTGAGGGAGTAGATGACGAGGGCGCGGACGACCCGGGTAGCGGGCGTGGAAGTGGCCCTCGATCACTGGATAGGAGGCCGGAGGGTTCCTTCGCAGGGAACCTTCGCTGACATCTCTCCCATCGACGAGTCCCACCTGGCCTCGGTGGCCCGGGGCGGTGAGGCCGAGGCCTCCATGGCGGTGCATGCCGCCTGCGAGGCATTCTCCGGCTGGAGTCGGACTTCCCGCAGCCGGAGAGCGGAGGTGCTGTGCCGGATTGCGGAAGGGATCGACAGGCGGGCCGGGGAACTGGCCGCGGTTGAGACCACCGACAACGGGTCGCTCCTTCGCTCCAACCAACGAGGTCTCATGCCACGGGCGGCGTACAACTTCCGGTTCTTTGCCGATTACCTGCTGGAACTGGGCTATCCCGAGTTCGACACCCGGGGTCATCGCAACCGGGTGTCCCACCACCCCTCGGGAGTGACCGTGCTCATAACCCCGTGGAATGCTCCCCTGATGCTGGCCACCTGGAAGGTTGCCCCTGCCCTGGCGGCGGGGAACACAGTGGTGTTGAAGCCGGCGGAATGGTCGCCGCTCACCGCCTCGCTCCTGGCGGACATCACCGAGGAGGCGGGCCTCCCTCCGGGGGTGTTCAATCTTGTTCAGGGATATGGAGAAGAAGCGGGGGCGGCCCTGGTCTCCGATCCCCGGGTGGCCAGGATCAGCTTTACGGGATCGGTCGAGACCGCCCGGTTGATCGGAGCCTCGGCGGGGGCCAACCTGGTGCCTCTCAGCCTGGAGTTGGGA
>CAYWGY010000040.1:6581-8132 GCA_964458055.1 uncultured Acidimicrobiaceae bacterium
AGGCAAGTCCCCGCTGGTGATCCTGGAGGACGCCGATCTGCAGATGGCGGTGGACCTGGCGGTGGAGCAGTATGACAACGCCGGGCAGATCTGTCTGGCCGCCACCCGGCTCCTGGTGCACGACAGTCTTTTCGACGATTTTGTGGACCGATTCCTGGAGAAGGCGACTGATCTGCAACAGGGCGATCCCCGGTCGGCCGACACCGATCTCGGTCCCTTGATTTCCCGGACTCACCTGGAGCGGGTGGATGGGTTCGTTCAGCGGGCGGTAGCCGGCGGGGCTAGGGCGGTCCTGGGAGGGGGCCCGAACCGGGATCTGGGCGGCCTCTATTATCGACCCACCCTGTTCCTGGACGCCTCCCCCGGCTCTGAGATCCTTACCGAGGAGGTATTCGGTCCCGTGCTGACGCTGCAGTCGTTCCGGTCGGATGCCGAGGTGGTGGCACTGGCCAACTCCACCGTATACGGGCTGGCTGCTGCCATAGTCACCGGCGATCAGGAACGGGCGCAGAGGCTGTCGGACCAGATCGTGGCCGGCACCACCTGGGTAAATTGCTTCTACGTGCGCGACCTGCGCGCCCCGTTCGGCGGAAGCCGTCGCTCGGGGATCGGCCGGGAGGGAGGCGCATGGAGTTTTGATTTCTACTGTGACGTGAACAACACTGTGCTCGGCCCCCGGGGCTGGAGAAAGGAGAAGGGCCATGGGTGAGATCGTGGGAGTGGGACTGATTTCCCACGCTCCGACGGTGATGCTTCCTCGCGAGGTGCGTTATGAGTTGAACGAGGGCAAGGAGATCAGTCTGGTTCCCGGTTTGAGGAGACTCCGGACAGAGGTGTTTGACACCCTCAGCCCGGACACCATCGTGATTCTCGACACCCACTGGCATACCACCGTGGAGCACGTCTTCGCCTCGCACGACCGCCGGAGCGGCAAGTACACCTCCGAGGAACTTCCCCGAGGGATCTCCCAGCTTCCCTTCGACTACCGGGGGGATCCCGAACTGGCCGAGGCCGCCGCTGCGGAAGTTACCGGAAACGGGGTGAAGGGTACCCCCATCTCAGATCCCTACCTGCCCGTTCACTACGGCACCATCAACCTGGTCCACTACCTGTGTCGGAGCGAGCGGGTGGTGTCGGTGAGCATGGTGCAGACCGGGGAGACCGAGGACTTCCTCCACCTGGGAGAGGCCCTGGGAAGGGCGGTGGCCTCCGTGGACCGGAGAGTGGTGGTGCTTGCCTCGGGCGGCATGACCCATCGTTTCTGGCCCTTGCGGCAACTGGTCGACCACGAGGCCTCCGATCCGGTGCACATCTTCACTCCCCAGGCGCGAGAGGCCGATGAGGAACGACTGCGCTGGATGGCCGGGGGGGAGCACGCCAGGATCATCCGGACCATGCCCGACTACCTGCCGCATGAACCGGAGGCAGGATTCGGTCACTACCTGGCCATGGTGGCTGCGGTTGGAGGGGAGCGATGCAGGGCGCCGGGCCGCCGGTTCTCCGACTACGAGAACGCCACCGGCACCGGCCAGGTGCATGTCTGGTTCGATC
>CAYWGY010000040.1:8142-8939 GCA_964458055.1 uncultured Acidimicrobiaceae bacterium
CCCCTCAGGAGGTTGGACCGCAGACCAGTGACTCCGGAAGGTGAGTTTCGCCCTTGGGGCGGTGCTCCCCGGCGACTCTGATTTTCGGCAGCCTCGGTCAATGACCTTCCAGGCGCCGGCGACAACGAACCTGCGGCCAACGAGGGATGGTGTCGAGCGCCGTCGACGCCGCGCCTGAATCCGAATGGGGCGGGGTCGGCTCCCGCTGTCGGTGCACCCAACGGATGCGGGCACGCCTTGCAACAGTGGTGACGGGATTGCGCGGTGGCTTCGATTCTTTGGGTCTGGATCAAAAAGAGAAGCGCAACAGTTGTGCAACCGGGCCCGTTCGGGTGGCATCGGCCACTGGGGATTTGCCTGATCTTGAAGCTGCTGCCTCTGGTTTGGGCGTGCGGCGGAGCGGTGTGGCCGAGCGCGGTCGCCAGGACACGGTGCAGGACTCAGCGGCGCGACCAGGGGTTGATCACCTCGACGCCGCATTCTCGGAAGTCTCTTAGGTTCCTGGTGGCCAGGGCCGCACCCACGGAGTGGGCGATGGCTGCGATCTGGCAGTCCGCATGGCCGATGGGGTGGCCGGCCGTTCGCCGGGAGGCGGCTATTCTGGCATAGCTCCTGGCGGCATGGCTGTCGAAGGGGAGGACCTGCCCTGCAAAATACCTCCCCAACGTTTGCTCGACCCTGGTCAGCGCCAGATCACGGCGCCGGCCATGTGGCAGGATACGAATCCCGTAGCGCAATTCGGCCTCGGTTATGGCAGTGATGTACAGGTCGGAAGGGGTGGAAGCAACAATCCAGTT